>NZ_JAKKRV010000060.1:0-567 GCF_025653985.1 Shewanella sp. SM69 | reverse complement strand
ATCGCCGTCTTCGGTGACGGTGCCGGCATCGCTGTCGCCGTTACCGACCGTGATGTCAGCGGGATCGTTCGCGCCGACAATGGTGATGGTCACGGTGTGGCTGGCGGTGCCATCGGCACTGGTGACCGTGATGTCACGGGTCAGGGTTTCACCCGCCTTGAGTGACTGCACGTCGCTGTGGCTGTTGTTTAAGGTGTAGGTCCAGTTACCGTCGGCATCRATGCTGAAGAAACCGTAGTTGCCATCGGCGACATTGGTTTGCACTTGGAAGACCGCTTCGCCGTTGTCGACGTCGGTGACGGTTAAGGTGCCAGCCACCGTTTGTACTGTGCCTGGCAGGGTGTCGGWATCGCCGTCTTCGGTGACGGTGCCGGCATCGCTGTCGCCGTTACCGACCGTGATGTCAGCGGGATCGTTCGCGCCGACAATGGTGATGGTCACGGTGTGGCTGGCGGTGCCATCGGCACTGGTGACCGTGATGTCACGGGTCAGGGTTTCACCCGCCTTGAGTGACTGCACGTCGCTGTGGCTGTTGTTTAAGGTGTAGGTCCAGTTACCGTCGGCATC
>NZ_JAKKRV010000059.1:0-593 GCF_025653985.1 Shewanella sp. SM69 | reverse complement strand
CTGAAGAATCCCCTGATGATTTACAAATAAATCATCAAATTAGGGTGGAAGCGCATCTTGTTGCATGATCAAATGGTTTCGCTAAAAACTACACTTGGACAACAAGATGCGCGAAGCCAATATCCTACAACATTCTTTACACCAATACTGCCCAGAACTTCACCTAAAACGATTAAACAGCTTGATGCTGGCCTCTAAGGCACTGATTGAATGTAAGACACTGACCTTGACTGAGTTAGGTCGAAATTTACCAACCACGGCCCGAACCAAGCACAACACTGAAGAATCCCCTGATGATTTACAAATAAATCATCAAATTAGGGTGGAAGCGCATCTTGTTGCATGATCAAATGGTTTCKCCAAAAACTACACTTGGACAACAAGATGCGCGAAGCCAATATCCTACAACATTCTTTACACCAATACTGCCCAGAACTTCACCTAAAACGATTAAACAGCTTGATGCTGGCCTCTAAGGCACTGATTGAATGTAAGACACTGACCTTGACTGAGTTAGGTCGAAATTTACCAACCACGGCCCGAACCAAGCACAACATCAAGCGCATTGATCGTTTGCTCGGCAACACGCATCT
>NZ_JAKKRV010000058.1:0-651 GCF_025653985.1 Shewanella sp. SM69 | reverse complement strand
ACGATCCCGCTGACATCACGGTCGGTAACGGCGACAGCGATGCCGGCACCGTCACCGAAGACGGCGATTCCGACACCCTGCCAGGCACAGTACAAACGGTGGCTGGCACCTTAACCGTCACCGACGTCGACAACGGCGAAGCGGTCTTCCAAGTGCAAACCAATGTCGCCGATGGCAACTACGGTTTCTTCAGCATTGATGCCGACGGTAACTGGACCTACACCTTAAACAACAGCCACAGCGACGTGCAGTCACTCAAGGCGGGTGAAACCCTGACCCGTGACATCACGGTCACCAGTGCCGATGGCACCGCCAGCCACACCGTGACCATCACCATTGTCGGCGCGAACGATCCCGCTGACATYACGGTCGGTAACGGCGACAGCGATGCYGGCACCGTCACCGAAGACGGCGATWCCGACACCCTGCCAGGCACAGTACAAACGGTGGCTGGCACCTTAACCGTCACCGACGTCGACAACGGCGAAGCGGTCTTCCAAGTGCAAACCAATGTCGCCGATGGCAACTACGGTTTCTTCAGCATTGATGCCGACGGTAACTGGACCTACACCTTAAACAACAGCCACAGCGACGTGCAGTCACTCAAGGCGGGTGAAACCCTGACCCGTGACATCACGGTCACCAGTGCCG
>NZ_JAKKRV010000057.1:0-702 GCF_025653985.1 Shewanella sp. SM69 | reverse complement strand
AAAAGAAGTGGGTAGCTTAACCTTCGGGGGGGCGCTCACCACTTTGTGGTTCATGACTGGGGTGAAGTCGTAACAAGGTAGCCCTAGGGGAACCTGGGGCTGGATCACCTCCTTACCTATACGACTAACTTAATGTTTGTTGAGTGTTCACACAGATTGCTTGTTTATCTTCTCTTAGGAGAAGTCAGAGCTGAATGCGCCGCGAGCCGGTACGCATTGTTCTTTAACAATTTGGAAAGCTGATAGTATGTAACGTGATGATGTCTGTCGTCATGTTACTTACAAACCGATGTAAACGTGGAAACGTTTGCATCATGAGTTCTCAAACACTTTATTAAGTGTCTTGAATATTCAATAGTAAATTATGCTTAGTTGCATAGTTTACGTCTAAGGCGCGTCCACTTCTTTGGTCAGAAGTGAGACAAGTAAAACCAAGCTGGTCGCAATGCGACTCAGATGAGTGAAACTCATTTGGGTTGTATGGTTAAGCGACTAAGCGTATACGGTGGATGCCTTGGCAGTCAGAGGCGATGAAGGACGTAGTAACTTGCGAAAAGCGTTGGCGAGCTAGTAACAAGCATTTGAGCTAACGATGTCCGAATGGGGGAACCCAGCAGCATAAGCTGTTATCGCAACATGAATACATAGTGTTGCGAGGCGAACGAGGGGAACTGAAACATCTAAGTACCCTTAGGAAAAGAA
>NZ_JAKKRV010000056.1:0-818 GCF_025653985.1 Shewanella sp. SM69 | reverse complement strand
CGTTGGACAAAGTGGTTTTCTGACCTTCCGGCACGAACTCAAAATTAATCGCATACTCCACCACGATATCGCCATTATGCTGAGCAAAGCGCGAGATGGTGCAGTTACGGTCTTCGTCGTAAACGTCTGACATATCATGCGGCCGCGTCCACAAGTCCAACAGGTTAACCGGATGTTTTGCAAAATCCTCTGCAACCTCAGATTTGAGGATGGGCATCATTACCGCCTCGGGTAAGGTTTGATTTACCTGAGTGCTGGTATCGTCCATTTCAGAGTTGAGTTTGGGGTAAGGGATCCAGCCGTGGCCAGATTCTAATTGCTTGAAAATTGCGTAAGGACGGAATGGCGCGGCCCCGATACCGTCAATGCTCCAGCGAAAAGATAATAGCAGGCTTTGTGCTTCGTCAAATAGGTAATTCAAGCTCTTGGGGTCTTGAGCCCACTCGCGGTACATTTCCAAAAATAATCGCTTGGTCTTAGGTGGGATATTAGGGTCGTTGGCGATGTCGCGATACCCTTCATGCTCGATTTCTCGACCGTTAGCAACAAGCTCTGCGAACTCCTTAGCAATCCGAATGCTATCCAATGTCAGCTGGGCGGCGTAACGCACCATCTTCTCTAAATACTTGGGTTTAAGGGTGTTTGGCTGTAGCGCGACGCGATTGTAAGTGACCGGATCGTAAGCTCGAGCATGAAGGGCTCTGGCGTCCATATCATTGCTTAAACGCCAAAGGTAATCCCTCACTCGAAGTGCATTTTCACTGCCTAACGCATTCCAGCGGGGTAATTTTGAAAGTCCTGTAGCTGAATTATCGGTT
>NZ_JAKKRV010000055.1:0-1101 GCF_025653985.1 Shewanella sp. SM69 | reverse complement strand
AGCTTATGCTGCTGGGTTCCCCCATTCGGACATCGTTAGCTCAAATGCTTGTTACTAGCTCGCCAACGCTTTTCGCAAGTTACTACGTCCTTCATCGCCTCTGACTGCCAAGGCATCCACCGTATACGCTTAGTCGCTTAACCATACAACCCAAATGAGTTTCACTCATCTGMGYCGCATTGCGACCAGCTTGGTTTTACTTGTCTCACTTCTGACCAAAGAAGTGGACGCGCCTTAGACGTAAACTATGCAACTAAGCATAATTTACTATTGAATATTCAAGACACTTAATAAAGTGTTTGAGAACTCATGTTCAATGCTTTCGCATTAAACGTTTTGTAATTAATCACATGACAGACTCATGCAATTAAATACTATCAGCTTTCCAAATTGTTAAAGAGCGGGCTTAAAAAAGCCAAAGATAATTTTTAAGTTTATCTTTGGCATCTCTATCCATAGTGCATATGCCTTATTACTTTGCAATAAAGTCAGAATAAGGTGTAAATGGTGGAGCTATGCGGGATCGAACCGCAGACCTCCTGCGTGCAAGGCAGGCGCTCTCCCAGCTGAGCTATAGCCCCATTTACATGCAGTGCGAGTAAGTAAGATGTTCCAAACCTCTAAAAGGATTGGTTTGCCAAATCGAGTTATCCGCTGCAAATTAACGCGACGTTTAGTTCACTAAACGAGTGTTAATTTAACAAAGGAGAACGAAGATTTGGTGGGTCAGAGTGGACTTGAACCACCGACCTCACCCTTATCAGGGGTGCGCTCTAACCAGCTGAGCTACAGACCCATCTTTGATAAACCTATTTAACTAGGTCTATCTTTTACTCTTTCTTCTATCAAGCAAATCTGTGTGAACACTCAACAAACATTAAGTTAGTCGTATAGGTAAGGAGGTGATCCAGCCCCAGGTTCCCCTAGGGCTACCTTGTTACGACTTCACCCCAGTCATGAACCACAAAGTGGTGAGCGCCCCCCCGAAGGTTAAGCTACCCACTTCTTTTGCAGCCCACTCCCATGGTGTGACGGGCGGTGTGTACAAGGCCCGGGAACGTATTCACCGTGGCATTCTGATCCACGATTACTAGCGATTCC
>NZ_JAKKRV010000054.1:0-1102 GCF_025653985.1 Shewanella sp. SM69 | reverse complement strand
CTATACCGGTGATCAATGAAGATGCTTGATTTTCAGTGAAATGAGGATCAAGCTAACGATTATGAAACTACTCCTTACTCCTGAACAAAAACAAGTCCTAGAGACCCAGCATGCTCAAACGCGTGACGGGCGTATTCGTGACCGCATCAAAGCAGTACTGCTTGCATCCGAAGGCTGGACCCCGGCAATGATTTCTCAAGCATTACGCATTCATGAAAGCACTGTACGTAATCACCTTGCCGATTACACCTTGTCAGAGAAGCTCAAGCCTGAAAATGGCGGTTCACAAAGCCTGTTAACTGCAGAGCAAATCGCAGAATTAATTGCCCATTTAACTCAGCATACTTATCACCACAACAAGCAAATCGTAGCCTATGTATTGGAGCAATATGGCGTTCAATATACGGTAGCAGGGATGCACAAATGGCTTCGCAAAAACGGCTTTAGCTACAAGAAGCCCAAAGGCGTACCGCATAAGTTTGATACGGCAAAGCAACAGGCTTTTGTTGAGGCTTATGAGGCACTCAAAGCGCATTGCGGTGAGGATGAGCGCATTTTATTTATGGATGCCGTACATCCGACTCAGGCAACCAAAATCTCACACGGCTGGATACGAACTGGGCAAGACAAAGCCATAGAAACCACCGGCAGTCGTACACGGCTAAACCTGATTGGCGCGTTGGAGCTCAATAATATTGCCAGTGCAGTGGTCAATGAATATGAATGGGTAAACAGCGAAAGCATAGTGCAGTTTTTCGGGCAATTAAGAGACAAATACCCACAAACTCAGAAGCTACATCTTATTTTGGATGGTGCTGGTTATCACCGAGCGGCGATAGTGAAGAATGCTGCAATTTCGCACAATATTGAGTTGCATTATTTACCGCCTTACAGCCCGAACCTCAATCCGATAGAAAGACTGTGGAAGGTCATGAATGAGCACGCGAGGAACAGCGTGTACTTCAAAAATAAGCGAGATTTCAGGTCCGCACTGGATAAATTTTTCAAAGAAACATTACCCGATATTGGTGAAAGTTTAGCGTCGCGGATCAATGATAATTTTCAGCTCTTTACCCACGCATCTTCAGGTTGATTGGGTATA
>NZ_JAKKRV010000053.1:0-1139 GCF_025653985.1 Shewanella sp. SM69 | reverse complement strand
AGCTTATGCTGCTGGGTTCCCCCATTCGGACATCGTTAGCTCAAATGCTTGTTACTAGCTCGCCAACGCTTTTCGCAAGTTACTACGTCCTTCATCGCCTCTGACTGCCAAGGCWTCCACCGTATACGCTTAGTCGCTTAACCATACAACCCAAATGAGTTTCACTCATCTGCGYCGCATTGCGACCAGCTTGGTTTTACTTGTCTCACTTCTGACCAAAGAAGTGGACGCGCCTTAGACGTAAACTATYCARYAAAGAATAATTTACTRTTGAATATTCAAGACACTTAATAAAGTGTTTGAGAACTCATGTTCAATGCTTTCGCATTAAACGTTTTGTAATTAATCACATGACAGACTCATGCAATTAAATACTATCAGCTTTCCAAATTGTTAAAGAGCGGGCTTAAAAAAGCCAAAGATAATTTTTTAGTTTATCTTTGGCATCTCTATCCATAGTGCATATGCCTTATTACTTTGCAGTAAAGTCAGAATAAGGTGTAAATGGTGGAGCTATGCGGGATCGAACCGCAGACCTCCTGCGTGCAAGGCAGGCGCTCTCCCAGCTGAGCTATAGCCCCATTTACATGCAGTGCGAGTAAGTAAGATGTTCCAAACCTCTAAAAGGATTGGTTTGCCAATCATTTCTTATCAAGGCGGACAGTGGCGACGTTTAGTTCACTAAACGAGTCACTTTCCAACGCCGAGAAGGAAGGATTGGTGGGTCAGAGTGGACTTGAACCACCGACCTCACCCTTATCAGGGGTGCGCTCTAACCAGCTGAGCTACAGACCCATCTTTTACTCTTTCTTCTATCAAGCAAATCTGTGTGAACACTCAAAAGGTACACGGATGTACCGAATGTCGAAAATGCAGGAGCATTTTTCGACCAAACATTAAGTTAGTCGTATAGGTAAGGAGGTGATCCAGCCCCAGGTTCCCCTAGGGCTACCTTGTTACGACTTCACCCCAGTCATGAACCACAAAGTGGTGAGCGCCCCCCCGAAGGTTAAGCTACCCACTTCTTTTGCAGCCCACTCCCATGGTGTGACGGGCGGTGTGTACAAGGCCCGGGAACGTATTCACCGTGGCATTCTGATCCACGATTACTAGCGATTCCGACTTCATGGAGTCGAGTT
>NZ_JAKKRV010000052.1:0-1196 GCF_025653985.1 Shewanella sp. SM69 | reverse complement strand
TCCCCTCATAAATCAGCCATAGCATAGCCATATTTGAGCAACTGATTGGCGAATAATACCCAGGCCGCCAGCAATTCTTTCTCCGTGATTTGATAATCAGGCCGCCTGAGTACCTCCAATCCCAAGCGAATCGTTGAGAGTACCGTTCGATGCCCAATGGTATTGGCCTGAAAATGCTTATCCCAGCCCTGTTGCTGTGCGTGTAAACCAACTAGCCACAACAGGCATTGAACCATCAACGCTATCAGTAGGATGATGTCGAATCGCTCTGGACTGTTGGTACGACTTTGGCGTAAGCCAAAGCCGTATGCCGGGCTTTTGAGGTCACGAAAGGTTTCCTCTATTTGCATACGTTTGGCGTACAGGTTTACCAGCTGCTTTGGGCTCCGAGATTCTGGTGGTAAATTGCTGGCTAACACCCAAGGCTCTTTCGCCGATGTTGAGTACGTTTTTGCCGATGGATGGTGGCAATTAGTCCTCGTTGAACGCTGATTTGTACGCCCCTTAGGTTTGCTACGATAAAGCGTGAGATGGCAATTGATAGGGTTAGTTTTGGTCAAGGTCTTACAACCCAGGCTCTTCGCTTGACCGTTGGCCAAGTCATGTGTACTGCGAACTGCACGCCAATTTTCAGCGCCAATATCTGCAAATTGAACTGTACCGCGAATACGGCTTAGCCAAAACCAACCATGCGCCTCAACCTCTTTGTACCAAGGCACTTTGAACCCCGCGTCAGTCACGATGAGAGGGGTAACATGCAAAGGTAAAATCTTGGCTAAGTCCGCTAAAAAACCGTTGTGGGAGGCCTTAGAGCATTGTTCTGATAGGGGATAGGACTTCTCATACAGGGTAATAGAGCGGCCATTGAAGGCTATTGAGGCGCGCAGAGCCATGATGCGTTTATGCTCTCGGATGTCTGACCAATCGACGAGCACAATCGGCATAGGGTTACCAGAACAGATGAGGCTGGCATGCCATTGGTAGACAGCTAACCGTTCTTGATGCAGATGCGTGTTGCCGAGCAAACGATCAATGCGCTTGATGTTGTGCTTGGTTCGGGCCGTGGTTGGTAAATTTCGACCTAACTCAGTCAAGGTCAGTGTCTTACATTCAATCAGTGCCTTAGAGGCCAGCATCAAGCTGTTTAATCGTTTTAGGTGAAGTTCTGGGCAGTATTGGTGTAAAGAATGTTGTAG
>NZ_JAKKRV010000051.1:0-1199 GCF_025653985.1 Shewanella sp. SM69 | reverse complement strand
GTAAACGTGGGCACCATTGGTCACGTTGACCATGGTAAAACCACACTGACTGCAGCTATCTCTCACGTACTGGCTAAGACCTACGGTGGCGAAGCTAAAGACTTCTCTCAAATCGATAACGCTCCAGAAGAGCGTGAGCGCGGTATTACGATCAATACCTCTCACATCGAATATGACACGCCTTCACGTCACTACGCACACGTAGACTGCCCAGGCCACGCTGACTATGTTAAAAACATGATCACTGGTGCTGCACAGATGGACGGCGCGATTCTAGTAGTTGCCTCTACAGACGGTCCAATGCCACAGACTCGTGAGCACATCCTGCTTTCTCGTCAGGTTGGCGTACCTTTCATCATCGTGTTCATGAACAAATGTGACATGGTAGATGACGAAGAGTTACTGGAATTGGTTGAAATGGAAGTGCGTGAACTTCTGTCAGAATACGATTTCCCAGGTGATGATTTACCAGTAATCCAAGGTTCAGCTCTGAAGGCCCTAGAAGGTCAACCAGAGTGGGAAGCTAAGATCCTTGAATTAGCCGCAGCACTGGATTCTTACATTCCAGAACCACAACGTGACATCGATAAGCCGTTCCTACTGCCAATCGAAGACGTATTCTCAATTTCAGGCCGTGGTACAGTAGTTACTGGTCGTGTTGAGCGTGGTATTGTTAAAGTGGGTGACGAAGTTGAAATCGTTGGTGTTCGCACAACGACTAAAACAACGTGTACTGGTGTAGAAATGTTCCGTAAACTGCTTGACGAAGGTCGTGCAGGCGAGAACTGTGGTGTGTTATTACGTGGTACTAAGCGTGATGACGTAGAACGTGGTCAAGTATTGGCTAAACCAGGTTCAATCAACCCGCACACCACTTTTGAATCAGAAGTTTACGTTCTGTCAAAAGAAGAAGGCGGACGTCACACTCCATTCTTCAAAGGCTACCGTCCACAGTTCTACTTCCGTACAACTGACGTAACCGGTACTATCGAACTGCCAGAAGGCGTAGAGATGGTAATGCCTGGCGACAACATCAAAATGGTAGTGACTCTGATTTGCCCAATCGCGATGGACGAAGGTTTACGCTTCGCAATCCGTGAAGGTGGTCGTACAGTTGGTGCTGGTGTAGTAGCTAAAATCATCGCTTAATTGCGATAGAAATTAGTTTGAAAAGGAAGCTTCGGCTTCCTTTTTTGTTT
>NZ_JAKKRV010000006.1:0-276383 GCF_025653985.1 Shewanella sp. SM69 | reverse complement strand
CCCCTCCTTTCCCCCGTAGGGCGTATGCGGTATTAGCAGTCGTTTCCAACTGTTATCCCCCTCGACTGGGCAGATCCCTAGGCATTACTCACCCGTCCGCCGCTCGCCACCTCAGGAGTAAACTCCCTTGTGCTGCCGCTCGACTTGCATGTGTTAGGCCTGCCGCCAGCGTTCAATCTGAGCCATGATCAAACTCTTCAATTAAAGTTTTGTTGCTTCCGTCTTACGACTTCAGCGGCTCAATGAATTCTGATTTTTTGTTTCTCGCTAAAAGAAACAAACTGTACATATTGCTATGAACACTCATTGTTACATTGATTTAAATTTTTGACTGCCAACCCGAAGGCTAAGCAGTTTCGATTAACTCAACACCTGTGAGTGTTCACACAGATTTCTTGTTTTATCTTGTTAAAGAGCAACTCAATATTCATAAGAGAACTTGAGTACCAGACTGAGCGTCGAACGCTTCCAGTTGGCTAGGGCTGCGTATTCTACGCATTTCCCGTTTCGCGTCAAGGAGTTTTTGCAAACTTTCTTTTCGCTCATCAATCAGTAAACTCATCGATGAACTGTCACATCAGGCTGCTTAACGCTGTCTGCCGTGTCAGTGGATGCGCATTATAGGCAGTGAAACTTTTTGTGCAAGGGCTTTTTTAACAATCCCCGCCAAGCGAATAAATAACCACCAAACTGCAGAAATATACTGCAATACTGAGCAATATCGCTGTTTGGGTTGATAAGTTTGGCAAAAGAAATCGCCTATTGCAGGGATTTTAATAGATTGAATGGGCATAAACAGAAGTTGATAGCGATTTTTCGCGATATCTATCAGTAAACCTCTAAAAGCGTTATGCCCAGTGTGATGTCTTACTCTTGTTTGCACCTAGCTAATGATAAGCAATGATCAAAAGCACGAGCCCTAAGATTTATGCTCTTCTTATTTCTCTTTTTCGATATTTGTAGCGCTTTGTGTTTGTGTTGCAGCTTGGGTTGAGGAATTGATCTCGACATTCGTCACCGTATCATCACCGACAATATGAGCAACTTTAAGTTTTCTCACAGTTCGAATCGTAATGATCGGACCTGAAATCGCATATAAGTAAAAACCGACGCATAAGATCAATGCAGGTTGAACTGACACCACCACAAATACACCGACGACCAGTAAGATCACGATAAAGTTAACCTTGCCACGCCAGTCAATTTCTTTAAAGGAGTGATAGCGGAAATTGCTGACCATCAGTAAACCGATTGCCGCAGTCACAAGGGCTGCAATCCAACTGATATTTTTTCCATCGAGACTGTATTGATTACCAAGCCAAATACTGCCAGCAATAACAGCTGCAGCGGCCGGACTAGCGAGACCTTGAAAATAACGCTTATCGGCAACGCCAACTTGCGTATTAAATCGAGCGAGCCTGAGTGCCGCACCTGCACAATAAATAAATGCCGCCAACCAACCAATTTTACCTAAGTCGGCTAATGCCCAATTGTAGGCGAGTAGTGCTGGTGCCATTCCGAAGGACACCATATCCGCCATACTGTCGTATTCGGCACCAAAATCACTTTGGGTATTAGTCAGTCTTGCCACTCGACCATCGAGACCATCACAGATCATGGCTATAAAAATGGCTATTGCAGCAGCTTCAAAGTTAGCATTCATGGAAGCAATTACGGCATAAAAACCAGAAAACAAACCCGCTGTTGTAAAAAGGTTCGGTAATAAATAGATACCTTTATTCTTTACTGTTTGATTTGAAGAATTTTGCATACACTTATTACGCTAGTTCAGTGAAGAGAAGTTAGCTTTCAAGATAACATATTTTATTATCATGTCGATGAGAGACCAGTTAGGGATAATTTCGATGTTAAAAGTGAACATGTTCAGAACAATACTGTATCGATGGCTCTGGCTCGGCCTTTTCATTGGCCCCGTTTCTGCGGGCGTTATTTATACTTGGGTCGATGAAAATGGGGTGACGCATTACAGTCAACAAGCCCCACAACAAGAAAGCATCAAAACATCAAAACTCTACAGTGAAGATTTAGAGCAGGCGAAAGTCGGTTTTATCGCGCCGATAAAGAAAGCTGAGCCAACTTCTGAAGCCAATGAATTAGAAAAGTCAGCAGCGCTGATCAAAGAGAAAGATGCTAAGCAGGCTAAATCCATTTGTGAGAGTGCAAAACACAATTTAGATATTCTCTCGACGCATACTAAGCTTATCCGCCAAACTTCCGAATCGGGTGAATCTGTCGCTATGACTGAAGAAGATCGCCAAGCCTCGATTGCCCAACAGCAGGAAAGAATCAAACTCTTCTGTGATAAGAAGTAGCCAAATTCACTATGCCACTACATTAATGAACAACGATTAACGCTGATGCAATAAAAAAGGAGCCGAGTTAAAAACTCGGCTCCTTTCGTTTTAGTGCTTGAAGCGGAAGCGATACTGACTAAGGAAGCGCTATCTCTTATTGCAAGATAGTTTATTTCAAGCTCGTTCATTCAAGAACGCTTATTTCAGTTCGCCTATTTCAACATATCCAACTTCAAGCTTGCGATTAACGTATCGCATTCAAACAACACACTAAGTTACTAGCTACTGGTCACAGGTTATTGCTCGAACACTAACTCGCCACCCGCACAGCTGACCTTGATCGGTTTACCCGGTAACAAGTCACCACGCAGTAATTTCTGCGCCAGCGGGTTTTCGACTTCTTGCTGCAATGCCCGTTTCAACGGTCTTGCACCATACACAGGATCGAAACCAATTTCCGCAATCAGTGATAATGCGTCGTCGGTGATCTCCAATGTATAGTCCTTTTCAGCCAAACGTTGGCGTAAGGAAGCAATTTGTATCGAAGCAATACGCTTGATATTGGCAGCATCCAATGGATGGAACACCACAGATTCATCGATACGGTTTAAAAACTCGGGTCTGAAACTGTGAGTGACCACATTCATTACCGCCGCTTTCATCTCTGCATAGGTCACTTGACCAAATCCTTCTTGGATAATGTCGGAGCCTAAGTTCGAGGTCATGATGATCACTGTATTTCTAAAATCGACAGTACGACCTTGACCATCGGTTAAGCGTCCATCATCAAGCACTTGCAGTAAAATGTTAAACACATCGGGATGCGCTTTCTCGACTTCGTCGAGCAATATCACCGAATAAGGTTTACGACGAACGGCTTCCGTTAAGTAACCGCCCTCTTCATAACCTACGTATCCTGGAGGCGCACCCACTAAACGCGATACTGAGTGTTTCTCCATAAACTCAGACATATCAATGCGCACTAAAGCCGATTCGGTATCAAATAAGAACCTCGCCAGTGATTTACACAGCTCAGTTTTACCTACACCCGTTGGGCCTAAGAACAGAAACGAGCCAATCGGGCGATTTGGATCCGCCAGACCCGCGCGGCTACGACGAATCGCATTCGCGACCGCATCGACGGCTTCGTTTTGGCCGATCACTCGTTCATGCAGCGCCACTTCCATTTGCAGTAATTTTTCGCGCTCGCCTTCAAGCATTTTCGATACAGGTATTCCCGTCGCTTTCGACAATACTTCGGCGATTTCGAACTCAGTAACCTTGTTACGCAATAACGTCATGTCCTGCATTTCGGCTTGCGATGCCAAATCGAGCTGTTTTTCAAGCTCAGGAATACGACCGTATTGCAGCTCAGACATCCGAGTTAAATCACCCGCACGACGCGCCACTTCTAAGTCCATTCGAGCCTGTTCGAGATCGGCTTTTATGTGCTGAGTGCCCGCTAATGCGGCTTTTTCAGTACGCCAGATTTCGTTCAACTCTGAAGCTTTCGCTTCAACGTCACGTAATTCCTCTTGCAGATGGTCAAGCCTGCGACGACTCGCCTCATCATTTTCTTTGGCTAACGCCTGCTCCTCCAGTTTGAGCTGGATAGCACGACGTTCGAGCCTGTCGAGTGACTCAGGTTTTGAGTCCATTTGCATGCGGATGCTCGATGCCGCTTCATCGATCAAATCGATCGCTTTATCGGGTAACTTACGGTCCGACACATAACGGTGCGACATGGTCGCTGCCGCCACTATCGCCGGATCGGTAATTTCCACATGGTGATGCAGCTCGTAACGTTCTTTCAGGCCACGCAAAATGGCAATGGTATCTTCAACGCTTGGTTCATCCACCAACACTTTTTGGAAACGTCGTTCAAGCGCCGCATCTTTTTCAATATACTGACGATACTCATCAAGTGTGGTCGCGCCCACACAGTGCAAGTCACCACGCGCTAACGCAGGTTTCAGCATGTTACCCGCATCCATTGCGCCTTCACCTTTACCGGCGCCGACCATAGTATGCAGCTCGTCGATAAAGAGGATCACTTGACCTTCTTCCTGCGCCAGCTCATTAAGTACCGCTTTTAAACGCTCTTCGAACTCACCACGATATTTAGCACCCGCAATCAATGAGCCCATATCGAGGGATAAGACACGCTTATTTTTAATGCCCTCGGGGACTTCACCATTAACGATACGCTGGGCAAGTCCTTCAACAATCGCCGTTTTACCCACACCCGGTTCACCGATAAGGACGGGGTTATTTTTACTGCGACGTTGTAATACTTGGATCGTGCGGCGAATTTCATCGTCACGGCCGATCACAGGATCTAACTTGCCTTGTTCGGCTCGCTCGGTCAGATCGATAGTAAACTTCTTCAACGCTTGGCGTTGATCTTCAGCGTTCGGATCATCCACTTTTTGGCCGCCGCGCATTTGTTCAATGGTTTGTTCCATCAACTCTTTGGTCGCGCCGGCTTTTTTCAACGCTTGTGCAAGAGCATCGGCACCTTCTAACGCAGCTAATACAAATAATTCGCTAGAGATATATTTATCTTTACGCTTTTGCGCCAATTTATCGCACAAATTTAATAAACGGATTAAACCTTGGGATAATTGTACATCGCCGCCAGTCCCTTCAACTTGAGGTAAGCGTTCCAGCTCTTGACTCAAGAGCGATCGCAGCGCACTCACTCGAATGCCAGCTTGGGTCAATAAGGGATGGATTGAACCTGAATCTTGGTTCAACAATGCCATCATCAAATGCAGCGGTTCAATAAACTGATGATCACGCCCAAGTGCGAGTGACTGGGCATCAGAGATGGCAAGCTGAAATTTATTGGTCATACGATCGAGTCGCATACAGCCTCCTAACACTCATATAGTAGAGATATGCCAATCCACAAGACATCTTGCCAATTTAGTGGCTTTAAAATCAGTACCGCTAATGGAGAGATCTAAATAGGATTGGTATTACATTTCGTTAGTTAAAAGATGGGGGCTATTTAGCCAAATTCAAGCGAATAACGCGCAAATAAATACAAACTGTAGGGGAATTAGCTTAAGACTTAAGCCAGATCAATGAAGCCATGCGTCCCGTCACCTTATCGCGACGATAAGAGAAGTAATCCGTGTCGCTGACTGTGCAGATATCTGCGCTATAAATATGGTTTATCCCGAGTAAACTCAAGCGTAATTTAGCCAAGCCAATAATATCGGCAAGATACTTGTTACCACTTGGAATAAAACACGCTGCCGACTGCGGATGTAAAGTACAAAAAGCTTGCTGTACTTCAACGCCGACTTCAAATTTTTGTGGACCAATTGCCGGGCCGAGGTAGGCAATCAACTCATCCATAGGTGAACGAAACTGCGCCGCGGTGGCCTCAATCACGCCATCACATAAACCACGCCAACCGGCATGGGCTGCAGCCACTTCGGTTCCCGCTTGATTACACAACAACACAGGTAAACAATCGGCAGTCATTATAGCGCAAACTAGGCTCGCGGTTCGGCTGTAACAGGCATCGGCAATCGGTGTATCCACAGCAGGAGCTAAGCTCAGCGCATCTAAATTAAGCACATGAGTACCATGCACTTGCTCGAGCCAGACAGGCTCAGCGGTTAACGCTAATTGTTTGCAGAGTAATTCACGATTAGCCATCACCAACTCTGGCGCATCACCGACATGCAGTCCAAGATTCAGACTGTCATAAGGATGCACGCTCACACCGCCATGACGATTTGTCATAGCGATGCTGACATTAGCGGGAACAGGCCAATCGTGATGAAACACTTACAAATACTCAATCGGATGCTCGACTGTGTCTTGACGCAGTGCTTTCGTCAAAATCACCATGTCTTCAGGAATTGGCGCGTGCCAGCTCATGATTTCACAACTCACAGGGTGCGCTAATTCAAGACGCACAGCGTGCAGCGCTTGGCGCTTGAAGTTTTTCAGAATATCAAAAAACTCTGGGCTGGCCCATTTCGGCGGTTTTGGACGACCACCATACACAGGATCGCCCACTAATACGTGGCCTATGTATTCCATGTGCACACGAATTTGGTGAGTACGACCCGATTCAAGGCGCAATCTTAGACGAGTGTGGTTACGGAATTTTTCCGCCACACGATAATGCGTCACAGCTGGTTTACCTGAGTGATGCACCGCCATATGAGTACGTTTCGTTGGATGACGACCAATCGGCTCATCAACAGTACCGCCACCTGTCATAGTCCCCATCACAATCGCTTCGTATTCACGAGTGATTTCACGGGCCTGCAAGGCGGCAACTAAATGGGTTTGCGCTTCAACGGTTTTGGCTACAACCATTAAACCTGTAGTATCCTTGTCCAGACGGTGCACAATACCAGCACGTGGTACATGCTCAATATCGGGACAATGGTGCAATAGTGCATTCATCAAAGTGCCATCGGCATTGCCAGCACCAGGGTGAACCACGAGTCCCGCTTGCTTGTTGATCACAATAATGTCGTCATCTTCATAGACGATATCCAGATCAATGGCCTGTGCCGCTGCGTGAACTTCTTCTTCAAGAGTGGCATCTATGAGTATCTGTTGCAGCTCATAAACTTTCTCTCGGGGCTTATTAACGACAACGCCGTCAACATAAACTGCATCAGATAGGATCCATTCCTTGATGCGCGTGCGCGAGTAATCTGGGAACAACTCTGCTAGGGCCTGATCTAATCTCAGTCCAGTTTGTGTTGCCGAAATCTCGCTTTTTAGATTAATCTCTTGTGTCATAGGAACCGTATCCCCATTTAGGGGTCAAAAAATGTGTGCTATCTGTTACAATCGGATGTTTTCTATTTTATAGTGAAATGGAAAAATTCTTAACTACAACTTAAAAAGAATTGAATTCAAGTATGTATAAATTTTCCAAAGGCGTTACCTTAGTCCTATTTTCACTAGCGTTATCAGCCTGTAGCAGCAGCCCTGATGATAACGATATTGCCGCCAAAACGTCACCTGATGTACTTTATACTCAGGCAAGAACCTCTATGGAGCTTGGCAATTACTCTAAAGCTGTCCGTTCTTTGGAAGCGTTAGACTCACGCTTCCCCTTCGGACCTCACAAAACTCAAGTCCAGTTAGACCTGATATATGCTTACTATAAAATGGACGATGTCGCTTCTGGTATTGCGAACATAGACAGATTTATCCGTCTTAATCCAACTCATCCAGATGTAGACTATGTGTTCTATATGCGCGGTTTAGTGAACATGCAAGCCGACAATTACATGTTCCACGACATGCTTAATATCGACCGAACCGATCGTGATCCTAAAAATGCTCAAGATGCTTTCAAAGATTTTGATCGTCTTATCAAAACCTACCCTAACAGCAAATATGCCGCCGATGCGCAAAAACGCATGTTAGCGTTGAAGAATCGCTTAGCAAAATATTCAATTCAAGTTGCCGAGTATTATCTCAAGATGAATGCATGGAGCGCCGCAGCAATCCGAGCACAATCTGTAATGGAAACATACCCTGGCACCCCTTCAAATGAACGGGCATTAGAGATAATGATAGAAGCTTATGGCGAATTAGGTCAGAGCAAGCTGAAGCAAAACGTGCTCATGGTAATGCAAGCTAACTTCCCAAACAATGAAATCTTATCAAACTAACCGAGAATGCCCCTTTAATAGGGGCATTTTTTTGCTTGGTTACCCTAATAAGCCATAAATAGATAACGCTAAGTTCTCAGTGTGGATAGTAGTTTGGCTATTTTTACATCCTCAATACCAGCACAAATGACACTTTCGTGTAAATCTTATCCAACTGAGTCACTTTTTCCGTTATTTAGTAAAAATCTATTGACTCAAAACCCGAAAAGCCTTTAAATTGCGCCCGTCGCCCGAATAGCTCAGTCGGTAGAGCAGAGGATTGAAAATCCTCGTGTCCCTGGTTCGATTCCGGGTTCGGGCACCATCTTTAAATGGGTTGCGATAGCGACTTATGTTAGAGAATTGCGATAGGTACAGTGCAGGTGTGGTGGAATTGGTAGACACGCCAGCTTCAGGTGCTGGTGCTCGCAAGGGCGTGGAGGTTCAAGTCCTCTCACCTGTACCAAATTGCAGTTCAAAAGTTAAGATTCACAGTGTTAAGATTGTCAATTCGATTAAATATCGAATATCCATGCAGATGTGGTGGAATTGGTAGACACGCCAGCTTCAGGTGCTGGTGCTCGCAAGGGCGTGGAGGTTCAAGTCCTCTCATCTGTACCAACATTTAAACCTCGCAAAGCGAGGTTTTTTTGTATCTGAAGCAAAATAAATTTTCTGTAACTCTCCCCTCTTTCCTCAGATTTGCTATACCTATTGTTACAGACTCATCATAGGGATAGATAGAGTTCTGCCTAAAGGACTCTTTAGTTCACTGAGGCTATCCATATGAACGGTCTACAAATAAAACAAAAAATGTTTATCGGCATTCTGGTTCCCCTTTTAATGCTAATGACGATTGGTTTTCTCGCCATTAATATGATGGGTAAAATTGAATCGGGTGTTGAACGTATCTATGGCGATAGAGTTGTGCCACTAGACGATTTAAAAGTGATTGCTGATAAGTACGCGGTCGATGTTATCGATGCGGTCAATAAGGCGAACGCGGGTGGTTTCACCGCCTCTCAAGCAGCTGAAACACTAGACAGTGCCAAATCTACCATTACCCAGCATTGGCAAAAATACTTAGCCACTGAACTTACCTCAGAAGAATCCCGACTCGTAAAACAAGCCGAAGTACTGTTCTCACCCGCGAATCAACAGATTGACACACTGATCTCACGCTTAAGAGGATTAAATGGTGATGTATCAAGCCAATTATCGGCCAATATCCTGCCGCTTTACCAAGTAATAGACCCCATCAGTAACCAAATATCTGAACTGATTGCACTGCAAATTCGCGTGGCAGGCGAAGAAAAAGATCGTGTGAATGCCATTTACCAATCTTCAATCACTATTTTTGTAGCATTAGCCTGTGCCGCCATGATTATCAGTATTGTGATTGGGCTCTGGGTCAATCGCAGCGTGATGAATCCTATTAATGACATTCTCAGTAAACTTAAGCTAATCCATCAAGACTCAGATCTTACCGTCAAATTCACTACTTTTAATCACGATGAGCTAGGACAAATATCCACTAGCCTCACCCAAGTTATTGAACACTTGCGGGGCATTCTTCATTCGATTGCCGAAGCGGCAAATACCGTTAATAGTTCAGCAAATGAGTTAAGCAGCTTCACGCAGGCAACCAATAAACGTATGCAACAGCAGCAAGCCGAAACGGAGCAAACTGCAACGGCCATGAATGAGATGACGGCAACGGTTGCAGAAGTCGCCCAAAGCGCATCTGCGGCGGCAGATTCAGCCAAAGATGCCGACACCTATGCAGCCAATGGCAATAATATTGTGATGCAATCGATTAGCAGTATGTCGCAATTATCTGATCAAATTCAAAAAACGGCACAAGTCATTGGATTTCTGTCTAATGAAAGCCAAAATATCGGCCGCGTACTCGATGTGATAAAAAGCATTGCCGAGCAAACCAATCTATTAGCATTAAATGCCGCCATTGAAGCAGCCCGTGCGGGGGAACAAGGCCGCGGCTTTGCAGTCGTTGCGGATGAAGTGCGGACCCTTGCGCAGCGCACCCAAAAGTCTACCCAAGAAATTGAGGCCATGATTGCCACACTGCAACAAGGCGTTAAAGAAGCAGTTAACGCTATGGAAATAGGTATAAATCAAGTAGATGATGCTAATGATAAAGCTAATCAAGCAGGCCAAGCACTGAAAGAAATCGTCTCCTCAGTAGATAGCATCACAGAACTTAATACTCATATTGCGACCGCTGCCGAAGAACAAAGTAGCGTTGCCGAAAGCATTAATCGTAGTATTATTGCCATCAGCGATATTGCCGAACATTCCACCGCATCGGCGGCTGAATTAAGTGAATCTGTGGTTAATTTAACTAAACTCGCCAACAGTATGCGCAATCAAGTGAGTGCATTTAAACTCTAAGTCAAAAAACCACACTATGACTGCAATAAGCTTTGCTGTTGCAGTTAACCTCCCCCATTACCTCTGTAATACATTGAAATAATATATTTATTTATCATTTCCCAATCTCATACCCGCTTTGATAAAGCACTTCAAATGACCTTAATCACGCTTATCGGTAGCACGAATTGCGATCATCACTATTGATCCAAATCAAATAGATCTTTAAACTTATTTAACATTCATAATATTTGCATATTAAGGATTTTCTATGTTGGACAGCCGTACAATCCAAGTTATCAAGAGCACTATCCCCTTACTCGAATCCGCAGGCCCTGCGCTGACGACCCATTTTTATGAACGTATGTTCAAACATAATCCTGAATTAAAAGATGTATTTAACTTGGCACACCAGCATTCTGGTGGCCAGCCTGTTGCCCTGTTCAACGCCATCGCGGCTTACGCTAAAAATATTGAAAACTTAGCGGTGCTAAGTTCGACTGTCGAGCGCATTGCCCAAAAACATACAGGATTTCTGATCAAGCCTGAGCAATATGCGATCGTCGGCAGCCACTTATTAGCCACCCTTAAAGAGTTAGGCGGTGATGCAGTAACAGAAGAAGTATTAGAAGCTTGGGCGCAGGCCTATGGATTTTTAGCAGATATCTTTATTCAACGAGAAGCTCAAATTTATCAGGCACATGCAGAACAAGATGGCGGTTGGTTGGGTGAGCGTCAGTTTATCATTAGCGCGAAAAAGACTGAGTCCACAGTCATTACCTCCTTCATATTGACGCCCGAAGATGGTAAACCAGTTAAAGATTTCATTCCCGGTCAGTACTTAAGTTTGAAGCTAAAACATCCCAATTTAGCATATGAAGAAATCCGCCAATATTCCCTATCCGATGCACCGAATGGCAACAGCTACCGCATCAGTGTGAAACGTGAATTAGGTGGCCAAGTGTCTAATCTGCTACACGATACCATGCATATCGGTGACAAAATTGCAGTTATGCCGCCGGCGGGAGATTTTATCTTAGAAGTTGGGGCGGACATCCCCGTCGTGCTCATTTCGGCAGGTGTGGGTCAAACACCGATGAAAAGCATGTTGAATCAATTGCTCAAGTTGCAACATCCAAGTGCTATTACTTGGCTACATGCCTGTGAGCAAGGTGATGTACATGGTTTCAAACAGGCTATTCACACCAAGCGTCAGCAACATCATAATCTGAAGAGCCATGTTTGGTATCGCAAGCCGAGTTTAACCGATGTGGTAGGTACAGATTATGATTTCGAAGGACAAATGGAATTAAGCAAAGTCGCAGATCAACTGCTTCCCCATGCACGTTACTATTTCTGCGGACCTATTGGATTCATGTCAGCCATCAAGCAACAATTACTCGTTCTGGGTGTCTCAGCTGAAAACATGCACTATGAAGTATTCGGCCCCCACGCCGATCTCTAATCCCATGTCACGGGCTTGGGACACCTGACTCTCAAGTCCATTTTTATATTTAGAATACGCAGAATAATGGCTGATAAATTGAATTGCTCTATGTCTCTAAGCTACCGGTTTACAGCGGATGCAAGCCACTTCTGCGGCAGTCAGCACACGACTTTCGCCCGACGCCAGAGCTTCATCCAACACAATATCACCTATTGATAATCTATGTAGACCAACAACTGGGTTTCGAAAGCGGCCAAACATCCGCTTAATTTGATGGTACTTACCTTCCTTTAAAGTCACTTCAGCAACATGGTCAGCAATGATCACCAATTTAGCGGGCTGAGTCATTACTTCTTCAAAGCTGAAATACATGCCTTCGGCAAATGCGGCTATATATTCTTCAGTTAATGGATTAGCTAAGGTGACGCGATACACTTTATCGACCTTATGCGTCGGTGACATTAGTGCATCAGACCAGCGGCTGTCATTGGTCAGTAATAACAAACCCGAAGAATTTAAATCTAGCCTACCCGCGATATGTAACTCATCACGGGCTTCGCAATCGAGCAAATCAATCACAGTTTTATGCTGAGTATCTTTAGTCGCGCTCACCACGCCAATCGGCTTATGCAACATCAAGTAAACTGGCGTGTTGGCCTGTAATATTTGCCCATCGAGTTGGATGTGAGAAAACTCATCCACTTGCCTATCCATGTCCTTCACTATCAATCCATCGACACGAACTCGGCTCAAGAGTAACAGTTCACGCACCGCTTTACGGTGAGTGTGTAACTGGGTACAAAGATAACGATCGAGTCGGCCGCGCTTAGACTGCATAACACCACAAATGACGAAATATGAATGGGATAGCCATTCTAGCAGGATGCGAGTTCAGGTCATAGCGAGCCAATACAGTAAGCATCACAGAGGTTATTTAGAGCAAAATTAGATCAAACTAGGCAAAATTTGTTAAGCTAGGCGTTCAATTCATCTTATTGTGAGTGGTTACCGCATCAAAAACTTATCTGCAAGTCCCGTTATGATACGTTCGAACCTGCTATTTTTAGCCTTGTTTTTAGTGATACTCGCGAGCTCATTCTTCACTCAAGCGAGCGATGCAGTAAATCCCCCTGAAGCGCCTCAACCTTTCGCCATCCATGATAAACCGCTGATAGAGCGCTACGTCTTCGATGAACTCAAATCCCTCAGATACGATCAACAGGATCTTGAGCGGCGCCTCACCATAGATATCACAGATCGCGAACTGGCCGTTGCCGACAAGTCGATGAATTACGCCAATGTCACTGTCACTTACTTCTTTTATATGATCGCCGGCGTCGCCTCTTTAGTTGCCTTTATCGGCTGGCAATCCCTACGGGAAATCAAGACACATACCGCCAAACTGGCCGCGAATCAGCTGCAGAGTATTGCCGAACAATACGAAGAAAAGTTCAAATTACTCGAGCAAGAACTCAAGCATAAGAGTCGTACTATCACGGATAATAATCGTGAAATAGAAGTGATTAATGAAATTCATAATCTGTGGCTACGCGCCCAAAGTGCCCAAACACCCGAACAAAAAATTGAAGTCTACGATGAAATCCTCACGATTCGACCTGGAGACTTGGAAGCGCTGACCTACAAGGCCGATGCCGCAATGGAAATGCGCGAATTTAATTGGGCACAAAGCCTATGTAATCGTGTTTTAGAGGTTGACCCAACGAACGCCCATGCTTTTTATCAAAGAGCCTGCGCCTTTGCGTGTTTAGGTGTTGAAGATAGGGCAATTTCTGATTTGGAACGCGCCATCCATAACAGCGCATCCTTCAAAGAGCTAGCGTTGGATGAAGCTGATTTCTCACAACTTAAAGGGCATCCTCGTTTCGAAACCTTATTGGCCTATCACGAACCTGATAAGCCCTAAGCTCCTAAGTTTAAGCCCAGAACGAATGCTTAATATGTAGCGTTAGCTTTCAGTGACGTTTTATCCCACAGATAAAACGCCTCAAGCAAACAACTTAAGTGCACTACTAGGCTATCGACGCAACTTTAATTGCCGCAATTTTATATGCACAGCGGCGAGCACCTTCGATGATATGTTCTTCGCGGCTCACCACGGCAATATCAGCGAATAACTGCTGGAAAAGTTGCAACTCTGAGCGGCAAAAGTTCAAACATTTAGTCGCTGCGGCGCAGATTGGACAATGATTTTCGAGTAAAAAATACACGCCATCGATGTGTTCCATGGTCGCCATATAACCTTCGTTCGAGCGTAATTTTGCAAGTATGGCCAGACGTGTCGGAATATCAGTAGCCCCTTCCATTGCCGCACGATATTGGACTAACGCACTTTGCTCCCTGTGATCGATAAGCTTATCCAAGCCTTGGTCGCCAAAGATCATTTTTACCGAGTCAATCAGCTGTACCGTCAATTCCTCATGGCGATCGGCAAAGTGAGTACGGCTTTGTTCAGTCAATCCCCAGTAACGTGTTGGGCGACCGCGGCCTTCAACTCGATCCTCAATATCCACATCACCCATATCTTCCAAAGCCTGAAGATGTTGACGCACCCCCATAGTTGTTAACGCCAATTCCTCCGCTAAGGTTTTTGCGGTAAGCGGGCCATGTAACTTGAGTAATTGAATAATCTTATCAGTAGTTTTCATTGAGTCTCCCCGATTTCAGCCGAAGCATTATCTCCCAATCTCCGTAGCTTTAACAGATTAAATAAACTTTTTTATTTACTTTATCCTTTACAAGATTAAGTAAAGCAATTACCTTACAAATAATTTATAAACAAATAGGTTTACTTAATGAAATTACTCATCATCAGCACCAGCCAAAGACCCGATTCACAAAGTGCTAAAGTCGGTCGTTATATCGCCGAAAGCAGTTTCTCATCTCCTCACAGCATGGGTTACGACACGATACATCACTTAGAACTATGCCTGTTTAATCTGCCCTTTTGGGACGGAGAAGAAAACAACAAAGGTGAACACTGGCCCGAAATAGAGCACAGAGTCGATGAAGCCGATGCGCTAGTGCTGATCACCCCGGAATGGGGCGGCATGGCATCACCATTACTGAAGAACTTTTTATTGATGTGTACTCGCGAAGAAACCGCCCATAAACCCGCCTTATTAGTTTCGATATCGGATGGTATTAGCGGTACCTATCCTATCGTTGAAGTAAAGATGAATGCCCTTAAAAACAATAAATTAGTGCCCATACCCGATCACTTAATCATCCGCAATGTCAGCCATGTACTCAATGCAATCCCTGAGAGTGCACGCGATATCGCGCTTAGGGAAAGAGTGCAATACAGCTTATATATGCTGCATCAATACGCCCAAGCATTAGCCCCCATTCGTGAACAACATGCCAATCAAGCGTACCCAAAACAGCAGGAATACTGTTACGGTATGTAAGCGGCTTGAGATTTTAACCACCAGCAACAGACTAAAATCATTACAAGGAACGCATTATGATTCATTTAGAGCATATCAATTTAGTGGTAGACGACATCCCCGCAGCACTGCGCTTTTATCAAGCGGCTTTCCCCCATTGGCGTGTTCGCGGTGGCGATAAAGGCACTTGGTACGGCAAACCCCGTAATTGGATTCATTTTGGCGATGATTATCAATACATTGCTTTTAGTGACAATGGTGAAGGTGAAAACCGCGATTTGGCAGGTCATCAAATTGGACTGGCGCATTTTGCCTTTGTGACCGACAACTTAGATGCTGTGATAGCAAGACTGACCCAAGCAGGTTTCCCTATTGCCAAAGATGGCATGGAAGATCCCTATCGACGCAATATTTACTTCTTCGATGCCCATGGTTTTGAAGTGGAATTTGTGGAGTATTTAACTGATATTCCAACGGAACGAAATCGCTATTAGCGTAAATCGTTATTAAAAAGAAGTAGCCAAGAACCGCATGTAGTGAATAGGGTGCAGGAGCTAGGTACTATTCGCTTCGCTCGGATTGTTGCTGCGCCACTATGGCCGAATCCTTATGGGCATAAAAGTGGAGTCTAAACTGAGTATCTTCAGTCAGTAGCTCCACTTTATGCCAATATTCAGGATGTGAAATGGCGGTTTCACCTGCGCGAATAATAACTTCTTTATCTAATTCGCCCCTGCTACCCGTATAGCCATAAAACTTTAAGCTGCCCGTTAACACTTGGATCTGCCCATATACGCCAGCCTTAGTATTGTGCATGTGCAGCAACATTTTAGGAACGTTGTCATGGTTGAAAACCGGCGTTGATTTGTAATTTACAAAATCTTTGGGGACTAAGGCCATGATGTTTTGCACTCCTTGTGTCAAATCACGAAAATCGAACAATGCTTACGGCAAGACTAATATAGCCGTTGCCGTATTTCTGTCCAACTCATATCTTGACCTGTATTAACGAGCGGGTTTAAACGTCGAATTTGAAAACACCAAAGTGCTCATTCATGCTTGCAATAGCAAGGTTAGTTACTTTCATCACTGTAATCGCTACACTAGCCCGCATTAAGTGCCACCTCAATTAGATGACATGATGCCAACGCCCTATTCATACTCAACAACTTATATTTTAGATAAAGCCCATTTCGATGAATGCTATACACAATCAGTGGTACCAGATCCCACGCTCAAACCTTACTACAAAGCCATTGGATTAACACTGATAGGTATCGCGCTTATTTTCACCGATATTAGCCTTTATTTAGCTTACTTTTTTGTTGGGTTAGGTGTTATCGAAGCGCTCAATGTGAAGTATCACAAAGCATGGTGGTTGATGCGTCAGATGATGAGTAAAGCGGCCAGCAATGAGGTCACACTCACTATTGATGGGCAAGGGATTCATACTCAATCCATGTCTGTGACCAGCCAAATTTTATGGACCGACATTTACCGGATTAAAGAAACTGAAAAAGGCTTCTTGATCACCCACAAAGCAGGCACGAGTTATGTTTCTCTCCGTAGCTTAGATGAAGCAGCTGTGGCCTATATTAAAACTAAAATCTAGTACAGCTAACACCCATAAAAAAGGCTGATCTTCATCAGCCTTTTTTACAACTCTGCATTGCTGAATCGTTACTTTTTCAATTCACCCACCGGTAAAATCGTACGGCCATACTCATTATTAAGCACCTGCGCCATCGCAAAATAAATCGCACTCGCACCGCAAAGTATCCCTTCAAAGCCCGCAATAGTGCCAATCAAGGCGCTACCCGTAAAATCACGCGCCGCCAGCAGAAAAAATAAGATAGTTAAAGAAGCAAACACAAACTGTTTGGCTCTTGGATAACGCAAAGAACCCACAAACATAAATGCCGTGAATATGCCCCAAAGCGTTAAATACCAGCCCATAAAATACGTTGGACTCGCCGCAATGCCAGCATTAGGCATTAAAATGAGGCCCACTAGCGTTAACCAAAACAAACCGTATGAGGTAAATGCCGTCGTACCAAAAGTATCGCCGCGCATGAAACACATAATCCCCACAATCACTTGACCAATGCCACCGTAAAAAATCCCCATGGCTAAGATCATAGAATCAATAGGGAAATATCCCGCATTATGAATGTTTAACAAAATTGTTGTCATACCAAAGCCCATTAAACCTAATGGCGCTGGATTAGCCAGTTTTGTAGACACAGAGTTCCCCTAGAGAAAAATCAACAATTCAATAAAAATCAATAGCATTTGCCATTAATCTTATGCACGCGCACCTGCGAGAGCGGCGCATTCTAGAGGATAGCTATAATCTTAGCAATGTAATCATCAAAAACAAACGAACACATAAAAATAAACAATAAAAACATAAAGTTAAAATAATAAACTGTAAAATAAAATTTAAACTAAAAAACACATAAAAATTAATTCTTTTTAATTCAATATTCTAGAAAAAAACGGCCTACAACATGCGTCATATCTCATTTTATATGACTTCTTATAACTACCGCATAATTCAGTTAACAGCGGCGATTAAACCTTCATTAAAAATCGACCATAAACAGTGATAATAATGCATTTTATCGCAAATAAGCCCTTAAAGTGATGTAAGCAGCATTTTTGAAAGAAATCCAAGTTCTACTGTACACACAATTAAGCGCAATAAGTTAAGCACATAAGTTTATGTGCAGAGTTTCATCAATTAATTTCAAGCACAAGTTCAGAAGAGCCAACTTAGCACGCATGAGTTCAGAGGGGGGGGGTTGTGAACCTAACTCAAGCAGCAAAAGATGCTGAGAATGAATCAAACTAGAGCAAATAAAGTACACTCAGCCAGCCCATTTACTCGAAGCGAATCAAGGGAAAACAAGGTAAAAAACCTTAATCAAGAAAGGTGAAAATTATTTATATCTAAAACAGAATAGCAGTGATAAATTGCTGATGTTGGCACAGTGGTGTTAAGAGAATGCTTCTTAATCTGTGGTTGGCAATACATAACTAAAGGAAATAAAATGAATAAGTTATCAGCTGTTTTTACTCTATTGGCATTAGTAAGTTTCACTTCCTTTGCTGACGACTCCTCTTTACCGCCTGCACCAGCAGCCGATCTCGCTCAGCTGAAAGAAGTGTGCCAGCAGATGGCCTCTGAAGATCAAGTCGAAAATGCTGAGCTAAAACAATATGTGCTTGATTGTGTAAACGATCAATTGACAGAAATGGGCTACAAGTCAGTTACTGAGGTCAATTAATCTTCATTCTAATCTCTGTGTTATTACCACAAAGTAGGTTATTCGGCTTCAGTCAGTGCCATTCACACTTGCGAATGGCATTATTATTTCCAAGCAACACAGCTTTTACACCATAATTGACATCATTTCAGTTACACTCGAAACTTATAAAACACAAAATTTAACATCCACAATTAACCGTACGAAAGCTGCCAAGATAAGCTTTTAGCATGACTATCAAGGTATTGTGCGATCTACAAATTTACTATTTAATTGATAGCTGTATCATTTTGCATCTGCGTGAATGAAACCACTGTTGAATTGAGCATAAAATGCTAATCTGTTTTCCTGTATTGTTAACCTCAGCCCTTAATCGTTAAATCATGTATCGTATTCTTTTTGTCCTAATTACAAGTTTAAGTATTTTGCCTGCAATCGGAATGGCGAAAGAAGCCTGTGCACCAGAAAATCAATGTATTGAGATGAACAACTGGGATCTAGGCATCGCCATAGGCTGGGGACAAAAAAGCAATCCACTCAGGGATTTTGACGATATTCCATTGTTCTTTATTCCAACAGTGGCCTATTACGGCGAACACTGGTTCTTCGACAATGGTAATTTAGGTTATACCTTAGCCGAGCAAGAAAGCTTTACAATTAACTTAGTAACAAGTTATAGCTTAGATAGAGCCTACTTCTATCAATGGGACCCATCAAATATCTTTTTGAATCGTGGCACTCAAGTTGAAGCCAAAGCCATAAATAGTATGTATTTATCGACTGAACCCGAGCCTGAGTTTAATTCCTTAGAGACTCGGAACTTCACCTTACTTGGCGGTGCCGAAGCATTCATCTATACGCGGCTCGGTATTATTAGATTGGCGTACACCCATGATATGTTTAATGTGCATCAAGGTTCAGAAGCACAAATAAAATGGACCTATGGCTGGGATTACGACCGTTTCATTTTTGAGTTTGCGTTGGTATTTGATTGGAAAAGCCAAGATGTAGTGGATTATTATTACAGCGTTAGACCCAGTGAAAACGCCTATTGGAGCGAAAGATATCAAGCAAAATCAGGTTGGGATAAAGGTGCGGAAATGACGGCCCGTTACATATTAACTGACAATTGGGATCTACTGTTGGCAGTTCGTTACACTCTAATTGCCGATGAGATTGCCGCCAGTCCCTTGTTAGACCAAGACTATAGCAGCACCTACTTTATCGGCGCAGCCTATAGGTTCTAACGTTAGTGACACTGCCTCAGTTAAGCTTGCTTTGCTTTATAGGTCTAAGCCTCGGCTTGATGGGCCAAAGTTCAGCACAAGCCAAAACTCGCGACTCGGCACTCAAACTCACACCCGAAATTTGCATCACTAGTTCAGAAACTGAGGCCTGTGACGTCTATATAGAACTACAGTGGGAACTCGCTAAAGATGAGCTTATCTGTATCTTGTCCGACAACGCCGCCTATCCCAAATGGTGCAGTGATTCAGTTTCAACCCATACGTTAAGCATGAAAATCCACACTATGACGGATATTCAATTTGTCATGGTGAGTAAAGACAGTAACCAAACTTTGGCTGGTGCCAAACTTAAAATCACTTCTGCATCACAACCTCAGGTTCGCAGACGTTACCGCAACCCTTGGAGTTTATTTTAATGACAAGCCCACAATCGAACCACAGAGTATTATTGGTTGAAGACGACGTTCGCCTAGCAAACTTGATTGTAGATTACCTAAAATCCCATGGTATGCATGTCGAAGTTGAACGCCGTGGCGATACAGTGCTAACACGATTAATCAATTACAAGCCAGATATCATACTGTTAGACATTATGCTACCGGGCATGGATGGCCTCACTCTGTGTGAGAAACTGCCCGATTATTTCGCAGGTCCAATCCTATTGATGAGCGCACTTGGTTCAAGTGAAGATCAAATCAAAGGACTAGAACTCGGTGCCGATGACTACGTGGTCAAGCCCGTCGATCCTGCTCTGTTAGTTGCACGGATCAACAACTTACTTCGCCGTCAGAATCAGCCACCACAGGCAGAATCACACTGTCTAACCTTCGGTAAATTGAGTATCGACCCGCATACCCATGCGATTCGTCTTAATGAAACTGAAATTGATCTCACCAGCCATGAATTCGAATTGCTGTGGTTACTGGCCTCGCAAGCGGGCCAAGTGCTCAGCCGTCAGTATATTTATCAGTTGTTACTCAATATTGATTTCGATGGTAAAGATCGAAAAATTGACGTGCGGATCTCTAGATTACGTAAAAAACTCAACGATAATATTGAGACACCTTTCAGAATTAAAACCGTTTGGGGACAAGGTTATCTCTTTGCTCCTGAAGCTTGGAATAACTAAGCACAAATACAGTGAAACGTCTCTTTATCAGTTTATATCTGCTACTCAGTCTCAGCGTGCTTGGGATTGGCTGGACACTCGACAGCCTGTGGCAGAAGAATGTTGATGACAATAATGCCCTCGATGCGCCGTTAGTGGCATTGGCGCAATTATTAGCGGAATTACCTCCTGATGCCCGCCAACGGTATCTGGAGGCGATCCCAGCGAACCCTGTGATGCCACTGCAATTACTCAATGCAGATCAAGTCGCGCTGGCAGATAATCAAGCGTTAAGCACAAGCAAGGTGTTCACCACCACGGCCAATGATGATAGCTTGCTGCAATTTATTCGAGTAGACGATCAAGTCTTAATGGCGGGGCCGCTGGACATAGATCCCAGAGCCAACCTTCGCAGCCTGTTCACCCTGTTCTTTTATTTATCACTCGCCCTCGTTGCGCTAATTTGGGTCGGCCCGCTTTCACGGGATTTGAGCATACTGCGTAAGGCCACCAAAGAATTTGGCGAAGCCAAATGGGACACGCGGATTACCCTGTCAAATCGCTCCCAAGTTAAGCCCTTAGCCAATACGTTTAACGAAATGGCGCGACATATCAGCGCCTTGATTGAGAACCAGAAACACTTATCTAATGCGGTATCCCATGAGATCCGCACGCCACTGGCGAGGCTCAAATTTGCTCTTGCACTTATGCCTATGTATTGTCAGCCAGATTCGGACGAACAGAAGCGACAAGACTTTCTCGATGAAATGCAGCTTGACATCAAAGAAATGGAAGACTTACTTCAAGAACTGCTAACCTACGCCAGCTTAGAGTCACAGCGAGAAGGTATCCAGTTGGATGAGTACGATTTAATTAATCTCATCAATCAAAGTATTAAGCGCCTAGAAACCTTAAGTCCAACGCCTATAACGCTCAAAGCCGAAGTCGAAAAACTGCCCTTATTCGGAGAACCCGCATTAATCGAACGGGCACTACAGAATTTACTGACCAATGCACAACGCTTTGCCCGCACTGAAATCATCATTGAGGTTAAGCAGACCCAGCACAGGGTCAATTTAAGTGTGAGTAACGACGGCGAACCGATCCCTGCAGTGGATTTACCGAAAGTGTTCGAGCCATTTTATCGCAGCCAATCGGTACAGAATGGCAATAAAGGACATGGTTTAGGCCTTGCGATCATCAAACGGATTATGCAACGACATCAAGGGAATGTGAGTGTTACCAGTGATGCACAACATACTCGATTTAGTTTAATCTGGCCGAAGAAGCGTAAGCTGTAATAAGAATCGAGATTAGACTATTGTAAGTCAGTCATGAATCCCACTCGCGAATACAAAAAACGAGTTAAACAAGTCAATTCAACCTATTAGTCTAGCTCGAAGCCACCAAAATCCAGATCGACTTCGGGCTCAGGCTCAAAATTCAACTGTGGGTTTAACGCTGCCCTTTCTTGCTCTATTTGCGCTTGCCGTGCTTTCATCATCGCCAACTGGCGACGGCGTTTACGTTGAGTGCACAGCCGAATGACATCGTACTTTTGCGCATCTGAAAACGTTAACCAATTGAATCTTTCGTCACGGCTTCGCAGGCAACCATTACAGTAACCGCGCGCATCGGTAACACACACACCGATACAAGGACTCGGGATATCAAAAAAGGCTAACTGTTCCATAACCCGCCGCTATTCCTATCTAAAAATGAACCATACTCAAAACGACCCGCGCTAAAAAAGATACCGTTGGATTGCATTCAAAGCGATTCAAATACAACACACTTATCTAAAGTACTTGCAGAAACAACCTTAATCAAGGCACATTGAACAGAGTTTGTACAACTTGGAGCACTATCATGGGATATCGTCACTTTGCCAGTCTGCTCGTCGCTGTTGCCTTATTAAGCGCTTGCAGCAGTAAACCGAAAAACGATTATGATCTCAATTACGACTTCACCGCACTACGCAGCTTTACCCAGTTAACACCACAGCCGACGGATGACCCGTTAAGCGCCCAGCGTATTCAAGTAGAAATTAACAACCAATTGACTCAAAAAGGGTTTGTAGAAAATACAGCGTCGCCCGACTTTAACGTCGCCTACGCCTTACTCACCCAAGATAAGCCCAAAGATTCAGGACTATCCATTGGATTAGGCACAGGCACATTCGGAAGTTCGGGCGGGATTGGAATAGGCACCAGTGTTGGCGTGCCGCTGGGGAGTGATACCGCTAAAATTCAAACCATTCAGATAGATATTGTCGATCCTAAGACCAAAGCTCTTATTTGGCGTGGCAGCGACAGCTATGATTTCGATGCAGGCGGTAACGAGAAAGCCCAAGATACCGCCAAAGCCGTCAACCGAATTTTGGCGCAATTCCCACCGAAAAAATGATCACGTTTAAAAGGGTAAAAATGGGCGTGTCTCGCCCATTTTTATCAATCAAACATTCATATCGCTCAATATGCTTAGAGTAAAAATCTAGGACTCAGGAAAAAAGCCCTGACGAAAGGTAACGATCGCCTCTATCACAGACAATCGCCACGACCACAGAACCCGGATATTGTTTAGCAATCTCCAGCGCAGCAAACACGGCACCGCCCGAACTGACTCCAGCACAAATCCCTTCCTCTCGCGCTAAAGTTCTCGCCATGGCTTTTGCATCTTGCTCTTCAATATCCATAACTAAATCAACCCAAGAAGCATCAAAAATCCCAGGCAAATATGCCTGCGGCCAACGCCGAATCCCTGGAATAGCACTGCCATCGGCAGGCTGAAGGCCGACGATAGTGATGTCGGGATTACAAGTTTTAAGGTATTTAGACACACCCATTATGGTACCTGTCGTCCCCATACTTGACACAAAGTGGGTAATTTTGCCTAGACTCTGTTGCCAGATTTCAGGGCCTGTCGTGAGGAAATGGGCATTAGCGTTATCTTGGTTATTAAATTGATCCAGCACCTTACCTTTGCCTTCGCTTTGTAACTGCAGCGCCAAATCCCGCGCAGTCTCCATGTTATCCACTAGCATGAGTTCTGCGCCATAGGCTTGCATCGCATCCTTACGCTCCTGAGTCGAATTATTCGGCATAATCAGGATCATCTTGTATCCTTTGATTGCCGCCGCCATCGCCAGTGCAATCCCAGTATTGCCACTCGTTGCCTCAATAAGCGTATCACCAGGGCTTATTTCTTGGCGATGTTCGGCCTGAATAATCATATTGAGTGCAGGACGATCTTTTACAGAACCCGCGGGGTTATTGCCTTCCAATTTTAACAGTACAGTGGAAGTACCACAGTTAAGCCGCTGCAAGCGAACCAGCGGAGTTTGCCCGATGCAGGCTTCAATTGTCGGAAAGTCAGACACTAGGATTATCCTTTACTTGATAAAAACAACTAAGCGATAGCCTATTCTAAGTCGGTTACCACTGACAAACACGGTGAATACTGCTTATAACATAAAATAAATCGCTCATAGTTATTCAAAAAAGTTCTATTCAACTGGCTTTTTATAAACAATTAATTCTATTACTCTAGGTGCCATAACGCTGACAAAATTGCCAGATTAAGGAGTTAAAAATGTCCGTAAAATTGATAAAGGCCCTGCTAGGAACCCTCATTCTGGGAACCTCACTCAATGTGACTGCCGCAGATCAAACCCTGCTTAATTCCTCTTATGATATCGCACGGGAATTATTCAATGCCTACAACCCCGTTTTTGCCAAACATTGGGAAGAGAAAACAGGTAAAACCGTCGAAATTAAACAATCCCATGCAGGCTCATCTGCACAGGCACGCTCGATTCTGCAGGGATTACCCGCAGATGTGGTAACGTTTAATCAAGTGACTGACGTACAAGTTCTGCACGATCGCGGTAAATTGATCCCAGAAAATTGGCAACAATTACTGCCTAACGCCAGTTCACCTTACTATTCCACCATTGCATTTTTGGTGCGCAAGGGTAACCCAAAGCAAATCAGCGACTGGGGCGATTTAGCGAGAGATGACGTTAAACTAGTCTTTCCTAACCCAAAAACCTCTGGTAATGCTCGCTACACTTATTTAGCCGCATTAGGTTATGCTCAGAAAAACTATGGTAAGGATAATCAGGCTAAACTGGATCAATTCCTGAAAAAATTCCTCGGTAATGTCGCAGTATTTGATACTGGCGGCCGCGGTGCGACCACCTCCTTTGTTGAACGTGGGATCGGTGATGTATTAATTACCTTTGAATCGGAAGTGAACAATATCCGCCAGCAGTATGGTACGGACGATTACCAAGTAGTTGTACCAAAAACCTCGATTCTGGCAGAGTTCCCCGTCGCTGTAGTTGAGAAAAATGCTAAGCGTAACGGTACACAGGAACTCGCAACTGAGTATTTGAATTATCTCTACAGCGAAGAAGCGCAACGTCTACTGGCAGGATTCAGCTATCGTGTACACAACGAAAAGGTAAAAGCTGAGTTTGCTAAGCAGTTCCCTACCGTTGACCTGCTGACTGTTGAGCAAATCATCGGTGGTTGGGATAATGCCATGAAAACGCAGTTTGCTAACGGTGCAAAACTCGATGAGCTATTAAAGCGCTGATATCGTCCTTAATGTAGTAAGATATCAACATTGAACCCGAGCAAAGTCTCGGGTTTATCGCTAATTGGCATTTATCAATCAGTGTTAGCCATAAAGATTGCATCCAACAAATGGCTTGAGCCAACAACGAGCGAACCGTATAAATAGTATTGGTTTAACGCAATTAACCTGATCGGGTGATTATTCAGTGATTTTTAATAACGGGCGTTTACGCCATAAGCGGGTTCTTCCCGGTTTTACCATCAGCTTAGGTGTGTCCCTACTGTTTGTCAGCCTGATTTTATTATTGCCGACCACTGGGCTGATTATGCAGACCAGTTCAATGAGCTGGTCCGAATACTGGGGCGTGATTGCCGATCCCAGGGTGGTTGCCAGTTACCGAGTCACCATACTATCGGCGCTCGCGGCATCATTATTTAACTGCCTTTTCGGATTATTACTCGCATGGGTACTAGTGCGTTATGAATTCCCCGGCAAACGCATTTTAGATGCCTTGGTAGATTTGCCCTTTGCCTTGCCGACCGCCGTTGCCGGTATCACCTTAGCCACCCTTTATGCGGAAAACGGCCAAATCGGTAGTCTATTAACTGAATGGGGCATAAAAGTCGCCTACACCCCGCTAGGCATAGTGGTCGCGATGATTTTCACCAGTATTCCCTTTGTGGTTCGTACGGTACAACCGGTTCTCGAAGAGTTATCCCACGAGGAAGAAGAAGCGGGAATGACGCTTGGCGCCTCGGATCGCATGGTATTTTGGCGGGTTATTTTGCCCTCCCTTTGGCCAGCATTAATGATTGGAACGGCACTGTCTTTTACCCGCAGTCTGGGTGAGTTTGGTGCCGTGATCTTTATCGCGGGCAATATGCCCTATATCAGCGAAATCACTTCGTTAATGATCTTTGTCCGCCTACAAGAATTTGATTTTGCAGGTGCCAGCGCCATTGCCTCAGTGGTGCTGATGACCTCGCTACTGCTATTACTGCTGATAAACCTGTGGCAAGCGCGTTATCTGCGCCGCATTCATGGACGATAAGGAGCGAATATGAACTCATTTAAACCCTTAAGAGTCGGTGAAGCGCCCCTGATCAAATGGAGCCTTATTACCCTCGCCGTGCTCTTAGGCTTGCTATTGTTGCTATTGCCGTTGGTGAGTATTTTTCAGCAGGCGTTTGTCGGAGGTTGGGAGCGTTATATTGGACACCTAACTCAACCGGATTCGCTGCATGCGATTGGTTTAACACTGATGGTGGCAGCACTCACAGTACCGATCAATTTAGTGTTCGGGATCATGCTGGCGTGGAGCGTGACTCGCTTTGAATTCCCCGGTCGCAAGTTACTGATCACGCTAATTGATATTCCATTTGCGGTCTCCCCTGTCGTCGCAGGTTTGCTTTATTTGCTGCTCTATGGCAACAGTGGCTGGCTGGGCGAATGGCTATATGAGCACGATCTGCAGATCATGTTTGCTTGGCCGGGAATACTGCTAGTGACCATTTTTGTCACTTGCCCCTTTGTAGCCAGAGAACTGATCCCATTGATGCAACAACAGGGCGCATCGGAAGAAGAAGCTGCAGTGATCCTTGGAGCGTCATGGTGGCAACTCTTTCGCCGCGTGACCCTACCCAACATCAAATGGGCACTGATTTACGGTGTGATCCTCACCAATGCCAGAGCCGTGGGCGAATTTGGTGCCGTTGCTGTCGTGTCTGGCAACATTCGTGGCGAAACCAATACCTTACCTTTACATGTGCAATTATTGTACGAAGATTATCAGGCCGAAGCCGCCTTCGCGAGCGCGTCATTACTGGCCCTGATCGCCCTATTTACCCTAATGTTAAAAGCCGTAGTGGAATGGCGGCAACAACGCAGTTTAACCGCCAATGACAATAAAGAGCAGAGCCAACTATGAGTATTCGTCTTACTAATATTTCCAAGAAATTTGGCCAATTTCAGGCGCTTTCCCCACTTAATCTCGATATTCAAGAAGGGGAAATGATTGGTCTGCTGGGACCATCAGGTTCAGGCAAAACCACACTGCTGCGGATTATTGCCGGTCTTGAAGGAGCCGATAGCGGCCAAATTCAATTCGGCAACCGAGATGTCACTCAAGTGCATGTGCGTGAAAGACGCGTAGGTTTTGTGTTTCAAAACTACGCGCTGTTTCGCCATATGACGGTCGCCGATAACATCGCTTTTGGACTCGAAGTCATGCCGAAAAAACAAAGGCCTTCGGTGGCAGAAATTCATAAGCGAGTGACACAACTGCTAGAAACAGTACAACTAGGCCATCTCGCACAGCGCTATCCTGAACAACTCTCGGGAGGACAAAAACAGCGCATTGCGTTGGCCCGTGCACTCGCAACCCAGCCAGAAGTCTTGCTACTGGATGAACCCTTTGGCGCCTTAGATGCTAAAGTGCGTAAAGAACTACGCCGCTGGCTACGCAGCCTGCATGATGAATTGAAATTCACCAGCGTGTTTGTGACCCACGATCAGGATGAGGCGCTTGAGCTCTCAGATAGAGTGGTAGTGATGAGCAATGGTCATATAGAGCAGATTAATACACCTGCTGAGCTATACTCACACCCCAATAGTCGCTTTGTGTTTGATTTTCTTGGTAACGTCAATGTCTTTGAAGCCAGTTGGCAACAAAAACGTTGGGAAAATGGTCAAGCATTTTTAACACCTCCAGAACAGCAAACACTGCAGCAAGATGGTGTTCTCTATGTGCGCAGTCACGAATTAGCGCTGTCAAATAAGCCCAATAGTCAGGCCAATTTGCCGTTCAATATTGTCGCCATGACCCCAATCGGCGCCGAAGTTAGATTGGAATTAGCCCCACATGGCTGGCATAGCGAAGAACTGTGGGAAGCCAAATTTACCCACCATAATCTGCAGGAACTCGGGTTGCAAAAAGGCAGTGTAGTTTACGCTACCCCAAGAACAGCTTACTTCTTTGGTGCGCAGGGTGAGAGTTCACCGACGCGTCTAAGTTGGCCATTCCTGACTCCGGGCAGTCTCGCCTTTGATATCTAACCTGAGCTCGGGATAAGCAGAGCCGCTGAATAGGCATCTTTTCGGGCCTCTCTGCGTTGCTCTGTCTAACCATAGCTCGCTATGGCGTACGACAGAGCGCCTTGATATGCGCAAAAATCTGCGCATTCAGTCAGAAAATAGATTTTTCTTTTCAAACCAATAATTTATATCATTGATTTAATTTGTTAAATTTAGATTTTTCGACACTCATTATCCCGAGTTCAGGTTATCTAATGTCATCATGATAGGAATAAGCAGCATTAGCGGTACCACAGGGAGTGGATACCGCTAAGATTCAAACCATTTAGAGAGATATTGTCACGCCAAACACTGAAGCACTCATTAGGCATTGCCGCGACAACTTTTGGTGATAGCGACAGCTTTGATTTTTGATGCAAGCGGTAACGAGAAAGCCCAAGATACCGCCAAAAACGTCAGCTAGATCTTGGTGCTGTCCCCTCCGAAGAAGTGATTAATCATGGATGGCATATACAGCCCATCCATGTTGAATCAATAGAGCTGATAAGCAGATTTATATCTAACAATCAATATATTAGATGTTTATAACAAATAATTATTGCAGAAGTACTCATAAAATCAGCGGGTAAACGAATTAACTAACCGAGGTTAATAATTCCAATTTCAGCCTATACATTTCATCAACTGACACCACTTTCACGCTGCTTATTTCAATAGAACCTTCTTTCGCCCATAAAAATGGATAAAAGCTCAGGCATTTATCTGTAGCTATCTGTGAATAGGTTTTTTGAAAGCGCTCTTTACCTAAACTCGTATAAAACTCATTGATTCTCTTTGTAGCTGACCATTGAAAAAAATCTGTGAACCCGATTTCTAACCCTTCCCAATGAATTGAGTCTGGCGACCAATAGTATATATTCCCAACATCTGCGCCTAAACCGCCGCCGTTGATAGCAAAAAATCCACCAACTACGTCATTCGCCACTAAAAGATAATGTGCACTTCTATTCCAATCAGTAAGGTTTCTAGACAATCTTTCATGTCCAGAGCCGAAAAATCGAATCCATCCATTGTCGATCAAAATCCCACCGGTTTCATAGGCAATAGCCCCTAATACCGAACGAGTCGATACCTGAAGTGATTCAAGTACTTCAACCCGATCCTTTGAAGGCGGCAGTATCTCTACACAATGCTCAGCACCAGCAACCATTTCATTGACTACTTTTATGCCAGAGTCTTCGATATCAATCAGTTCATATATACTTTTCAATCTCTTATCCTTGTATCACTAATATCCAGTAAAACGACTCATCATTCATAACGGTACCTTGGGAATGTCAAAAATAACTAAGCCAATATAGCGTTTAAAAATGCTGGTTAGCACCCATGGTACTAAGCAAAAATCTTACTCATGGGCATTCACGGTTCGGCCTGCTGCCCATTGTCGTAGCGCATTGATTTTATCGCTCATGACCACAGATAAAGGCCGTGTCTTACTAAGTTCTTCAAGTAATAGCACTTGGTCGACACTGCACTCGACACTTCTTGCGGTATACATGGCAGCAATAACCGCTTGTTCGATTTCGGCGCCGGAAAATCCTTTGCTGCGAGCCGATAATTGGGCGAGATCTAAGCTCGCCACATCGATTCCACGGCGCTTACAGTGGATTAAGAAGATGGCTTTGCGTATGGCTTCGTCGGGTAAATCGACAAAAAAGATTTCATCCATCCTGCCCTTTCGCATCAACTCTGGCGGCAGAGCTTGAATATCATTAGCGGTAGCCACCACAAACACTTCAGATTTACGCTCTGCCATCCAAGTGAGTAAGGTGCCGAGGATCCGCGTCGAGGTGCCCTCATCGCTGCTACTCCCGCTTAAGCCTTTTTCAATTTCATCTATCCAAAGCACACAGGGCGACATCATGTCAGCCAGATCCAGTGCATTACGCAGGTTCTTCTCGGTTTCGCCTATGTATTTGTTATATAAGGCTGCCATATCGAGCCTAAGCAAAGGTCGTTGCCAAACGCCCGCAACCGCCTTAGCCGCGAGGCTCTTACCACTGCCCTGAACGCCCAGCAGTAAAATCCCCTTGGGCGCATCGAGCGCTTTGACGTGGTGAACTGGAGTCGGCTGGCCGCCTTGGTCAATGGCGCTGACAGCCAATATGGGCGAGCGCTGCTTAAGCCATTTTTTAAGATTATGTAGTCCGGCAACCTGTGAAAAATCACTGGTGTCGTATTCAAATTGCAGCACACCATTAAGATCGAGTAGCTGAAACTTGGCTTTATTGATGGCATCAATATCAGACAAAGTAATAGCACCATCATTGACTATGGCTTTGCGTACGAGACGACGGGCATCGTCTAAAGTCACGCCTCGCAGATTATCGGCTAATTTGACCACAGCAGCATCATCGACCTGTAGCGGCGTACCTTGGTGACGAATTTTATCAACTTCAAGATAAATCAGATTTTGCAATTGCACTGTACTTGGCAAAGTTAAGTGAAAATAAGCGCAATAACGTTTGATTTCAGGCGGAATTTCAAAGGTATGGCTCACCAGCACTAATGTGTGTTGCAGCGTCTCGTACTCCAGGGCGATTTCTTTAAGCAAACGGACATTCTTAGGTGCATCAATCACAAAGGGATGGAAGTCGCACAGCACATAAATTCCCTGCTGCGAGGTTGATTTAATTTGCCCGAGTAGATCGGTTGGCTCACTATTAAACTTTTGCGCCGCCAAGGGCTTATCGACCCGTGCTAGGCCTTGGGTGATGCTCCATGTAAACACAGGTTGATAGAGCACACTTGCGACCCGCTTAAGCAACTCAACCACGCGATATTCTTCATAGGTTTCAATCACTACGATTGGCATATTGGAGCGCAGCACTGAGGTTAAATCGTGAATATCTTGCATGCTTTCAAATTCCTTTTTATTCACCCAAAAATGTGTCACAAAAAAGTCCAGCGAACTGGACTTAATACAACAGACAAAAGTTAACCGATTAAGGGTTAATGTCCATCAAAAAACAAGTAATTCAGCCAACCTTGCATCCTCAGCAATACTTTACGCATCACAGCGACATGATGGAAATGTTCAGTATAAATTGCAACCTGCCCAGAAACACCCGCAGGAAATTGCTTACGGATAGCATCATCTTCGATATCAATCAGCACAATCACGCGACCATTTTGAAATAAACGAGCCGATGACTGCAGCGCGCCGCCCATTTGAACTTCACCTTCAGCCATAGCGGGTAATATTTTCGCCACTTTTCCCTTAAAGATTTGTCCTGGAGCGGCATCCAATATCACTTCAGCTTCATCACCTTCCTGCAAACGCATTAACGAGTTTTGCCAGAATGCCCCCGCAAAGTAGCGCTGCTCGTCGGGAATAAAGCTCATTACTGGACGTAATGGTAAAGGCACTGCCATCGCTCCCGCACGAAGTGCCATTTGCGTTACCACACCATCTGCAGGTGCCCGCACGACTGTCTGTTCTAAATCGTAGAGTGCACTGGCTAAATCAGCTTGCAAGCCAGCCACTTTGGTATTAACACCATCAATATTAGATTCATAGGCCAGCCTGACACGCAGTTCTTCAGCATTCGCGACGGTCAGTTGTGCCTCTGAGGCTAAGTACAATTGACGCCTATTATCGAGTTCTAGTTCAGTAAAAGGCGAATTCGCGCCCCCTTTCTTGCGGCCTAACTCATAACGCTCGAAGGCAGATTTATTACGGTCTTTATCGGCCCTAGCGCGCTCTACATTAGCCTTAGCCGACTCCCACGCCGCGGCGAGTTGTGGCACTTGGAGCTCTGCTTCCATCAAAGCAGCGCGTTTACGTTTAACAACGGCCTCGAAGGGAATAGGATCGAGACGAAATAACACATCCCCTTGTTTAACAGGCACATTAGGCTGCACTTCCACCGAAGTCACTAAGCCTTTTACTGCGGGTGTGATAGGGATAGTGACAAAATATTCACGGGCAAAACGAGAATAAGGATGGTTGTAATTCATCACGAGCAATAAGGTACCAATAATGAACACCCCACCCAGCACTGCGGTGGGAACAGTCCATTTATTCATCGGAATTTTAAAGACTTTAAAGATAGCAATACACACGGCCGCATAGGTGAGTATGAGTAATAAATCCATGTTATACCTCAACTTTGTCTGTTTTTATCGCATCCACAGCAGGCGCTATATTCATGGGAGTTATTTGCTCTAACTGTTCAAGCCGAGTCTGAAGCCCTCTGACCGTCTCGCGCAATGAATTCACATCCTCCTCTAAAACTAATTCTCGCTTCATTACAGTATTGAACCCCCAACCGCGATCTTCACGGTATAAAGTCGCCCAGATCCATAAAAATGGCCAAATTGCATGTAGGGTGAATAGACTCACCCACCCGGCGATATGCAATGCATCTTGCTGGGGATGATTACGCTTTTTGGCTATTTCATAGGGGATATCATGAATGGCAATGACACCATAAAATATAATAATGATGACAAAAAACAAAATACCTAACGCAAAGTAATCTAAGAACATCTGCATCTCCTTGTATTAATAATATGTATTCCATCCCAAAGATTAGTGGATGGTCACAAAACATGCCACCAACATGACATTAACATTTGAGTTTACTCTCAACCTCAGCCCCAATATTAACCAAAGATATGCTGTTTCGTTTTTGCCCCCAGTGATCCGGGACACACTTGTCGATTTACTCCATGACCCTAAAGCCTGTTCAGGCTAAACTAACCGCATCATTGCGACATAGAACGCAAGCATAAAACTCATCATCCCTACAATCTCAAAGGTACCCACACATGATAGGCACTCCCTACACTGAGGGCGCACGACGCGCCATGTTGCTCGGCTGCGGTGAACTTGGCAAAGAAGTGGCCATTGAACTGCAACGCTTAGGCGTTGAAGTGATTGGCGATGACCGTTACGCCAACGCCCCCGCCATGCAAGTCGCGCATCGCTCCCATGTGATCAATATGCTCGATGCCAACGCCCTGCGTGCGGTTATCGAGTTAGAAAAACCGCACTTAGTCATCCCAGAGATTGAAGCCATCGCTACCCAAACCTTAGTGGATATGGAAGCCGAAGGGGTAAATATTATCCCAACAGCTCGGGCAACGAAGCTCACTATGGACAGGGAAGGTATTCGTCGTCTCGCCGCTGAAACCTTAGGTTTACCAACCTCACCATATTTTTTCTGTGATACCGAAACCGAATTTAATCAAGCGATTAGTGAAATTGGCGTGCCTTGTGTGGTAAAGCCAGTCATGAGTTCCTCGGGCAAAGGCCAAAGCGTTATTCGCGATATCGCCCTAAGCCATAAAGCGTGGCAATACGCCCAAGAAGGCGGACGTGCCGGCGGCGGTCGCGTGATAGTCGAAGGCTTTATTCCCTTCGATTATGAAATCACCCTGTTAACCATCAGCGCAGTCAACGGCATTCATTTTTGTGCGCCCATTGGCCACAGGCAAGAAGATGGCGATTATCGCGAGTCATGGCAGCCACAAGCCATGTCCGATGAAGTGTTAGCAAAATCCCAAGCGATTGCGAGCAAAGTCGTCGAAGCCCTTGGCGGTTATGGACTATTTGGCGTAGAACTGTTTGTTAAAGGCAATGAAGTGTATTTCTCTGAAGTCTCGCCAAGACCCCACGACACAGGCTTAGTCACACTCATCAGCCAAGACTTATCGGAATTTGCCCTGCATGTTAGAGCGATTCTCGGCCTGCCGATTCCCAATATCCATCAGCATGGTCCAAGTGCCTCGGCGGTGATTTTGGCCGAAGGCACCTCAAGCAATATCCGCTATCAAGGGATTGGTGCGGCATTAGAAGCGGTCAATACTCAGCTTAGATTATTCGCCAAACCCGATATTGATGGTCGCCGCCGTTTAGGTGTCGCGCTTGCCCGTGATATCGATATCGATAGCGCAATCAGCAAAGCACTCGATAGCGCCAGTAAAGTGAAAGTCATCTTTTAAGCGGGTTTAGCCATTTAAAATTTGTTTTAAGTACAAGCTACACATCAAAGGGAAATGCGCTTTAATGCCATTTCCCTTTTTCAACACAGAGCCACACCAATAAAAAGTGACTGCCCAAAATCGACAGAGTAAACTAACGCCCTTTCTTGCTTGCCCTCATCCTAAGTTGTGGCTTAACTCAGATAATTAACTCCGATAATTAACCCTGATAAGTAAAACCAACAGTAGACCCCAATATGCATCTTCAGCCTTCTTGCTTTACCTCTTTCACACAAGCCATTGATGCCTATGCCCTGCCGCAGCGTTTTACCTTTCCTTTCTATTACGAACCGCATCCATTGTGCGTGATCGCTGCCAACGAATTACAACGCCACCTTGAGACTCAAAACGATTGGCAGCATAACTTTGGCCTCACGGGGGAGTTAACCGGTGCCATTGGTAAAATGTTTGGTGTGCTTTTAGTGCAAGATCCACAGGGGAAAGTGGGCTATTTGTCGGCATTTTCGGGCAAGTTAGCTGAGCAGAACCATTGGCCACGCTTCGTTCCACCTGTGTTTGATATGCTGGCTAAGGACAATTTTTTCCACGCCGAAAATCTGCAAATCAACCAAATTAACGAGCAGCTACTTGCAATAGAAAATCATCCCGATATTCCTCGGCTATCGAGCGAACTCAACGCTGAGCAAGCTCAAGCACAAGCCAAGCTTGCCGCCCACAGGCAAGTGATGATCGACGGCCGTCAATCCCGCAAGACGCAGCGCAATCAACTCGCAATGCAATGGGCTGCCAATCCAACTGATGAGACTTTACGTGAAAATACTGTAATCGAAGCCAAACTCAGCCAAGAAAGCATTAACGAAAAGAATCAGTTAAGAGATATTAAACGCTACTGGGATGAACGTATCCATGCCATCAGCCAAGCGTTAACTCTGCTCACTGATAAGCGTGACGCGTTAAGACTACAGCGTAAACAGCTCTCGGCGGCGCTGCAGCAAAAGCTGTTTGAGCAGTATCGTTTTTTGAATATTCGCGGCGCAGAAAAAAGCCTTAACGGCATATTTAATGGGACGGTTGAGTTAACACCGCCCGCAGGCTCAGGGGAATGTGCCGCCCCTAAGTTGCTACATTACGCCTTTAAACACGGTCTTAAACCATTGGCGATTGCCGAATTTTGGTGGGGGGCGCCGCCAAAATCAGAAATTCGCCAACATAAGCAGTTTTATCCTGCCTGTCTGCGCAAATGCCAGCCTATCTTGGGGCATATGCTCGAAGGGCTTGTTGTCGATGATAATCCGCTGCTGACGAACCCCGCCGAAGGCAAAACCTTAAGCATCCTCTACCAAGACGAGGCGATGGCGATTGTGAACAAACCCGCCGAGTTTTTATCAGTGCCCGGCAAAGAGATTGAAGACTCAGTGTATTCGCGCATGCGGCAAACGTTTCCCAATGCCACAGGGCCACTTATCGTCCACAGGCTCGATATGTCGACCTCGGGATTAATGGTGATCGCATTGACAAAAGACGCCCATAAACAGCTGCAAAAACAGTTTATCCAGCGCACAGTGACTAAGCGTTATGTGGCACTTTTAGCAGGGATCCCTACAGCAATGGCAGATAAACAGGCCGCAGGACAAATCTCTTTACCCCTACGTGGCGATTTAGACGATAGACCGAGACAACTCGTTTGCCATGAGTTTGGCAAAGCGGCCCAAACCTATTGGAAATTAAGCCATATCGATGAAATGGCACGTACAGCCCGCGTGTATCTATCCCCAAAAACGGGCCGAACCCATCAACTCAGAGTTCACTGCGCCCACTCAGAAGGGCTAAATACGCCCATTGTAGGTGACGATCTGTACGGCACTCGCGCCAATCGCCTGCATCTGCATGCAGATTTATTGATGCTTCAACATCCCGTCACCCGTGAACAGATGCGCTTTCAAGTCGATCCTGATTTTTGAGATCTGAGTTCTGATATTGATTAACAAGGCACCAAAAGGAAAACCAAGCTTAGTGGGCATTATCAGAAGTTTGACCGCGATGTATAAGTCGCATTTTTCGGGCATAGTAATGCCTCACTCAAAACGGAATCGACAGCGGTAGTATGGGCATAGGCAATCTGGTTAAAAACATAAACCGAAATCAATGGTTCTTATTTGCTTTGTTGAGCGCCACCGTATTTATGAGCGCCTGTCAGCCAGCATCGGAGCCCCGTGAACTCAAGGCAAACCCAAATGCCAGTCATACAGCAGAAATCACCTCCGCAACCGTAATGCCTCGTGCTCCACTCGCGCAGGAAGTCTATATCTGGCAGCGCCAATGGCGCCCCGCCAATCAAACGGCATTAGTGCAAAGCCAAGGTGCATTCCAAGGATTACGTATTTTAGCGCTGCAAGCGCATCCAAAACTCAATGGCGCGGACATTTGGTTTGAAGTTGCGGTCAATCATGCTTGGTTGCAGGCAGATCCTAGGCCAAAAATTGCCGTGATTCGCTTAGATGGTCAGTTCGTGCATTTAAATGATGAACAAGTTATTAATAAAATCAAAAAAGTACTAGCAAATTGGCAGGCAAAAGGCACGCACATCACAGGTGTTGAAATCGACCACGACAGTGCCAACAGTAAACTGCCAGCCTATCGGGATTTTCTTAAAAAGCTTAAAGCGCAGTTACCCACAGAACTCAAACTCAGCATTACTGCACTGCCCGCTTGGCTCAGTAGCGCCGATTTTCCCGTGTTACTCACCAGTATTGATGAACTCGTGCTACAAATTCACAGCGTAAGCGATCCACGCCTCGGACTATTCGATGCGACTCAAGGTTGGCAGTGGGTGCAGCAACTCTCAAATATCAGCACTGTGCCTTACCTTATTGCGCTCCCCGCCTATGGTTCGGCGGTCATCAGTACTGCTTCAGGTTATAAAGTTGAAAGTGAAACACCGCTGCGCGATCAACTCCAATCAGCCAATGTAGTACAGGAACTGATGGCCGATCCTCTAGTATTGCAAGCCTTTGTGCAAAAACTACACACTCAAAAAGATGCCAAACTGAGAGGCATTATCTGGTTTCGGCTGCCGCTGGAAGGGGATAAAAGAGTTTGGCCACTCAACACCTTAATCGCCGTTGCACAGCAAGGTGAACTTGCCGCCAAGATTGAATTAGTGATCTCAAGCGATAACAAGGCCACAACCCAAACGACATTAGCCGCTGAAAATAAGCCAAAAAATCTGGAAATCCACAGGCCACAGCTATTTCAACTGAGCTTAATGAATCACGGTAATATTGCAGGTGAAATTCCTCCTATTTTGTCGCTAGCGGGACAAGCTTGCAGCGGGTATGATGCGCAAAATGGCTATAGCGTAATACAAAAAGATGGGCTGTTAACGTGGCAATGGCGAGCTGAGAATACAGCAGCGTTGACACCAACCAAAACAGTTTCACGCACTGCAATCATGCCTATGCCGCAATCAAACAGAGACATTCAAACACACATGCTCAACCCTGGCGGCCAAAAAGTGATAGGCTGGGCACGTTGTGAGTCATTATATTTACAGGGAATTTATGCGCCATAAGCCAAAACTATCATTTACCATGGCAACACCCAATCGGGCTTTTATGCTTAAAAAGACCACGCTCATTTGTTTAAGCTTATTTTCCCCTATGCTATTGGCCTGCGGCCCCGATTTTCCTTTGCAACTCACTCAGGATAGGCAGAGCAATCTCAGTTATTTACCGCAAACCTCCTTTAGCCAACAGCTCACAGCCATCGCCAAGCCTTTACCTTGGCAGTATCAAGATGCACCCGCTGCACAGGAATATCTCTGGGATGAAGTGCATAGCCGTTATCTTTCACAAACTCGCGCCTTTGAAAACAGCGAGTTAAGTGACGCCCATTTAGCCTTAGTGAACACTTTGCGGGATGCAACGGGCCCCATTGAAGCCGAGCAAATGGCCGCTAAGTTAGACAAAGATCTACCACAAGCGCTAACTTGGTACACCTTAGGTGCCGTAGCGTTTGAAGCAAAAGATTATGAGAGGGCGAGTAACTATTTCATCAAAATCATCAAATTACCACAAAGTGAATGCGCATCTCGTAGCCTGTGGGCACTCTATTCGCTGTCGCGTATTGAGCTTATCTTAAGCAAGACTTCGGCTGATCCTGAACATTTTAATCGTGCTAATGCTTACCTGACACAATTACAAACCGAAGTCGCACAAGGCGCCGCCGATCCCCTGCGTTTGAGTTTAGCGAGCTTAGGTGAGCAAGCCTATATCCTGCTACACCAAGGTCAGCCGCTCCCGCAATTGACCAATCAAGCTACAGGTGAAACTGAGTCAGAGCTGCAAATGACTCTCACCCCTGATGCACTGAATAAAGCTATTGAGCTCTATGCCACGCAATCGGTACAGGGCGATAGCGGCGGTTATGATTCCTTATTGATGTTAAGCCGCACTTTGATGGGTAAAGAGATTGCTGAACTTAAGCCGCTACTGCAACAGGCGAGCGTGCAGCAGTTATTGATTGCCTATTGGCAAAGCAGCACTAATGAATTTGCCTATAATGGCCAGCTTTCAGAAATGGGATTAAAGGTTGCTGAGCTCCTTAAAGTATTTCCAACCGATGGCTTACAGCTCAACCATGGCGATAAATTAGCGGCGATTTATTACCAGTTAGGGGATTATACCAGTGCTGAGCGCCTATTAACGCTAGCGAAACCGAGCGGCCTCACTTGGTGGCTCAACGCAAAATTAATGCTACAAAAGGGCGATCAAGCAGAAGCGGCCAAGGCCTATGCTCAGGCAGCGCGTCACTTCCCTGAGCAACTCAATAAGATCTCGGCCACTGTTGACGCTAAAGAAACTCAGCAACAAGCCATTAATGCCGATGAAGATACAGCCACTTACTGTCGTATTCGTGCCGAGCAAGGAGTGTTGTCACTAGAGCGTGGCGAATATGTCGATGCGCTCAATCACTTACTCGCCAGCGGTGATGAGTACTGGCAAGACATCGCCTATGTGGCGGAGCGCGTGCTCACCACGGCTGAACTTAAGTTATTTATCGACGAACATGTGCCATTTATCGCCTTTGAATACCCTAAAGACAGCGACTGGTACGATAATATTGAGCCAATTAACAACCGCTTGCGCTACTTGTTAGGTCGCAGGCTATTACGCGAAGGCGCGATAGCTGAAGCGCCGGTTTACATCCCTAATCCTAAACTGAATGCCAGCGCCCTTGCCTATGGCACAGAGTTGAATGCAGCGAAAAAAACAAAAGGCATTGATAGCGCGAAAGCCTATTGGGCTGTTGCCGAACTTGCCCGCCACCAAGGCATGGAACTCTTAGGGTTTGAATTAGCCCCGGATTACACTATCTACCAAGGTGTCTTCGATCTAAGTGATTGGAATGAACCTAGCAAACTGGCTGAGAAAGAACAGCTGCGGATCAGTGCCAGCCAAGCAATCCCCGATAAACGCTTCCATTATCGCTACACGGCGGCGGAACTAGCCAACAAGGCATCGGATCATGTGCCCCACAACAGCCAAGCCTATGCAGCGCTACTCTGCCAAGCCACAGGTTGGGTATTGTATCGAGATCAAGAACTTGCCCTGCGTTACTACAAAAAATACGTCGCCAACGGCCCCTTTGTGCCTTGGGCCGAGAACTTTGGTTTGCAGTGTGAAGCGCCCGATTTTGACGGTGCAGTAAAACGAGCGCAGGCGAATGAAATGGCAGAATGGAACGCCCTGTACCACAAGCTGAAAAAGCCCGTCGTATTTGGCGTATTAGCCCTCACAGGCTTATTGGGTGTGTGGTGGATGCGTAGAAGAAAAACTCAATAATAAATAACCATTTACGTCTTTCTCTCTCAACGTCGACATGATGAAAAGAGAGAAAGACGCATACCGCTTTACTTGTTCACGCAGTTAATCACTTCCCCCTTCAAATAACCGTTCAAATTCACCACTGCGATATTGAGTAGACTTTGCCTTGCTTCCTTCGTCGCCCACGCATTATGCGGGCTGATGCTGATATTAGGCGCATGCAATAAGGGATTATCTGCAGTGGGCGGCTCGGTCGATAACACATCCACGCCGGCAAATAACTTGCCTTGAGCCAGCGCAGCAGCAAGCGCGGCTTCATCAATTAATCCACCGCGCGCTGTATTAATCAGCAACGCATTAGGCTTCATCAAGGCGAGGGTTTGTTGATTGATAAATTGCTCAGTTTCTGGTGTTAGCGGGCAATGGAGCGAAATAATATCTGATTCGCTAAGCACAGTATCACGTTGCGCCCACGTCACGCCTTGGGGTAAATCCTTGATGATTGAACGAGTATTGACAAGAACTTTCATCCCGAATGCGAGGGCAAGCGTTCCCACCTGCTGACCGATATCGCCATAACCTATTAAGCCTAAAGTCTTGCCTTTTAAAGATTGCAACGGCATTAAAGTAAAACAAAAATCTTGGCAGTTCAGCCACTGGCCATCGACCACAGCTTGATGATGGGCGGCCACGGCTTGGGTGTGATGCAGAATATGGGCAAACACCATTTGCGCAACGGCATCAGGCGCATAAGCGGGCACATTAGTGACCACTATACCTTGCGCTTTAGCTGCCGCGATATCGACAACGTTCGTGCCCGTGGCCAATACGCCTATGTATTTGAGACTAGGAAGTTGCGCTAGCGTCTTTGCATTCAAGGGTGTTTTATTGGTGAGAATGACTTCAGCACCTTGGGCTCGCGCGACAATATCAGCGCCACTTGTGCGGGAAAAACACGCAAACTCGCCTAATTCATTTAAGGATTGCCAGCTGAGATCGCCAGGATTTAAGGTTTCACCATAAAGTACGACTATTTTCATGCCACTAAATCTCCTTTTAAGACGATGCGTTAGATCTAAAAACTGACTTTGAGCCCAAGGTTAGCCTGAGCCTGCCACATCACATCCGACGTAATATGCCATAGGCAATCATCTTCATTGCAAAACAGCGAAGTGTCACTGTTGATAAACGTCGCATAACCCCGAATATCCGCAAACAGGCCAAAGTGTGGCGTCACTTGATACTCTACCCCGCCACCAATTCCCATGGAGAAACGCGTTTCGCTCGACCAACCGCTAGGCAGCATGCGGGTGATCCCCGCGCTGGCGGTGACATAAGGCTGGATATCGCCACGGGGGAAATATAAAGTGCCACCCAAGTGGATGTAATCTAAATCTAACGAGGTAAGAAAGTCTGGCGTAAACAAGCCGCCACTTTTCAGTTCAGAGGCTTGATGACTATATAAAAGATAAATATTACCGGGATCATTGGTGCCAATACCCACCATCAAACCGTAATGACTCGACTCCTCAACCTTCACATCGGCCTTATCACCAGTTTGATCTGTGTTGACCTCATATTGATTCACATCAAATTGACCGCCCCCCAGACTATAACCACCAAAAGGAGCGATAAATACCTCGGCCTGCGTAGACATAGCCACAGGTAACAAACTCGCCAACAGCAACAAACGGTAAGTGTTTTTCATAATGAATTCCTTATCTTTTACAAAAACCAATTTAATCAAGGCTAACGCATACCGCGCTCAGACTTGACTCTGTCATAGGCTGCTTGAATATCCTGAGCCTTACGATTAGCGAGCTCCATCATTTCCGGTGGCAACCCTTTCGCCACTAACTTATCGGGATGATGTTCATTCATCAATTTACGGTAAGCCCGTTTAACTTCTTGGTCGCTAGCTTCGTTCGTAATGCCAAGTAAACTGTAGGCATCAGTAATCGATGTTTTATTGCCACTCGATGTTTGATGGAAACGAAACTCCGCCTGCCAGCGTTTAAGTAATTCATCTAACTGCGCTCGACCATAACCTAACTCTTGAGCAATCGTCATCAAGATAGCGTGCTCAGCAGGATCCAATTCACCATCAGACAGTGCCGTTTGGATCTGGATTTCGATGAACATCTGCACTAACTCTTTGCGTCCCATCGTAATAACACGGAAAGCTTGTAAGCTGCTGCACAAATCAAAATCCGCCGATTTACCCTCACGAAATGCCTGTTGCGCCTCTTTACGGGCTTCCCCCGTTAAACGCATTTGATCCATTAATAAGGTCGCAATGCGAATATCGGTTTCGGTAACATGTCCTGATGCTTTCGCCACATGCCCCATTACTGCAAATGTGGTATTAAAGAAAATGGCTTGGCGATTCTTAGCCTGCCCTAGAATCTGTCGAAAACCCACGCCCGATGCCGCACGCTTATCGTAAAGATGACCGAGCCACAAACCTAGCAGTGCACCAAAAATACGGCCGAACATAAAGCCAATGACAAATCCAAAAAACTTACCCCAAAGCCGCATCTTATTTCCTGATTTCTATTATGTATTTGATGCACTAGCTTAATCCTATGGATATGCCAGCACCGAAATTTACTTGTTACTTTGTAACCTTAGTTCAAGCGCTTGCAATCGTGCAATGGTACCGACATCACACCAAAATCCATTAAACAAGGCACCACTAACTCTGTCTTGAGCCATTTGCGATCTCAACAACGGACCCAGTGCAAAGGCGCCCTGCGGCGTGTCATGAAATAGCGCAGGGTGATAAATGCCCATGCCCGAAAACGTGTGCTTAACATCGCCACGCTCCTGCACTTGATGACCATTCAAAGCAAAATCGCCATTTGGATGATGCTCAGGATTAGGCACTAACCATAAGTGAGCGAGCCTATCCGCCGCAGCCAGTTGCGTGATTGGCGGTAAAGCATCAATAAACACATCACCATTAATCACTAAAAAAGGTTCGTCGCTTCCGTCCTCACACAATAAAGGCAAAGCGCGTTTAATGCCGCCGCCGGTTTCAAGCGCACTCTCTTCTGCGCTATACCGAATGCGCACCCCAAAAGTGCTGCCATCGCCCAGTGCTTCGACTAACTTATGCCCTAGCCAAGCATGGTTGATGACGATATCGACTATGCCTATCGCGGCAAGTTTTTCAATATGATAAACAATCAGTGGCTTACCTAACACTGGCACCATAGGTTTAGGCAAACTGTCCGTTAACGGCCGTAACCTTTCCCCTCGTCCAGCGGCCAAGATCATGGCTTTCATTGCTTAACCTCAGATGAAGACTGACTCACACTAAACGCAGGTAACACACGACGAGTTAACCAGTGTGCAAATGGCACGAGTTCGGGATACTGCAGCGAGATGTCGACAATATACGTTAATGTCAGTGGAATATCCGCCATATACGCAGGTTTACTATCGCGATAATTTAACCGTGCAAAAATCCCCACAGCCTTAATGTGGCGCTGTAAGCCCATGAGATCAAACCAAGTTTGATATTGCTCAAAAGGAGTCTGTGCGGGAATAAAACCAAGCGCTAATGCTTGCTGATAATGATACCGCATCAAGTCTGCAACTAACGGCTGCGGCCAACGAATATAACAATCGCGTAGTAGTGATACCGCATCGTAAGTCACAGGACCAACGACAGCATCCTGAAAATCAATCACGCACAGCTTGTCAGCTTGCAGCATAAGATTACGGCTATGGAAATCCCTATGCATTCCCACACTAGGCTGAGATAGCGCATTGCCGACGAGGCGATCAAAAGTATCATTCAGCAATTGCAACTCTGCCGCGTCCAAAGACAAATTAAGATGTGTTCCTAACAGCCACTCAGTAAAAATGTGTAATTCACGGCGCACAAAGGCTTCATCGTAGTTAGGTAATGCCTGTACTAAACCGCTATCAAGATTCTTACACTCAATTACAGCGGCCACTTGCGGTAATAAATCGAGCGCCTGACGGTAAAACCGTTCCACATTTTGTACCGTCAATACAGATAAGAGTTGGGTATCGCCCAAATCACTCATCAACATAAAACCCAAATCGGCATCGGCGTGGATTACTTTTGGAACTGTCAGTCCCACGGCTGAATAAGCATTCGACAGTGCAATAAACGGGGCGATAGGCACTAACTGAGGCGGAGAATCGGCGGCGATAAAGGTAGCATCAGGCATCGAAATCCGAAAGTAACGCCTAAAACTTGCGTCTCCGGAAATCAACACAGGCATCGCCTCACAGGAAAAATAAGCATTCAGCCACTGATTAAGGGAAAGAAATCTCGGATCGGATAAAGTCATTTCATGGCTCTTAAAGAAAAATTGCTTTATTATAGCTGGCATAGAATTTGGAAACAGCTAAGAAATTGAGAGATTTATTAAGCGATGTTGCGTTTGTCAATTGCAACTTTCCCCATCCATACTTGTCCAGAATAAGAAATCATAATTACTGACCTAAAGATGCAGATCCGATACCTTCTGGCCCTGAGCCTGTTACCGCAATTAGTCCTGGCAGACGACTCTCTAACCGCTTCGGCATCCCAATGCTTAATCGAACCGCCAGTACCCCGTATCGTATCTCAAACCCAAGGGATGAGTGCGGCTGAACTCAACAAAATTCGTATTGCGTCTGATAACACCAATGCCGAAATGGGGAAGCAGGCGATTTTCCGTGGCGATGTGGTTTTTAGCCAGGGCGATAGGCACATAGCTGCCGATGAGGCGATTTTAGATCAAGCTACTGAACAGTTTGATGCCAATGGTAATTTAGTCTTTCAAGACAGTAACTTCACCGTTACAGCCGAATCCTTACAAGCTCAAATGCGGACAAACCGTGCCACCCTTAAAGGCGCACAATATTGGATCCATGGCCAACAAGTTCACGGTGATGCCGAAAAACTGCAAATTACTATCAATAACAATTTAATTTTAACGAATACCAACTTCACTACTTGCCCTCCTGACAATGTGTCTTGGCTACTCGAGGCCGAAAAGATCAAGATCAACAGTGAAGAAGAATGGGGCGAAATTTGGAATGCCAAACTAAGAATTGGTGGTGTACCTGTATTCTATATCCCCTACATGACAGTCCCCGTTTCAGACAAACGTAAATCTGGCTTTCTCTACCCTAGTTTTAGCACTAGCACTACTGATGGTGTCGAAATTTCCGCACCCTATTATTGGAATATTGCCCCAGAGTACGATTTAACATTTACACCTAGCTATATGTCAAACCGTGGTTTATTCACTAAAACAGAGTTTGGTTATCTGGCGGGTGAGGCCCAAAATGGCCGAGTCAATTTAGAATATCTAGGCAATGACAAATTGATCGATGGTAGCCCGAATCGCTACTTATATAACTGGCAGCATCAAGGGGCGATCGACAAAAATTGGCGCGTATTAGCGAATTTTACCGATGTATCAGATAACAATTATTTCAATGACTTAAAGTCAGATGTTAACCGTGCAACCGATAACCAGTTATCACGCATAGGTGAAATCAGCTACTTCGAAAGTAACTGGGATCTAAGCACCCGAGTACAAGATATTAAAGTACTGGGTGAGGATGAAAAACCATATCAAGTCATGCCTCAGGTTAACTTTAACTATCGCGCTGCTGATTTTTGGAACAATTTAGATTTTGGTTTCAATTCGGAGCTAACGAATTTTGCCCATCAGGACAACAATGTTAATACGGCGACTCGTTTGTACATGTCACCAAGCGTAACTCTGCCAATACATGGGCCTTCAGGCTCGCTCACCAGTCAAGTTAAGTTGATGCAGACCAATTATTGGCAGCATAACGAAGATCCAGACATAGTTGTTGACGACACAGTGAATCGCACCATCCCGCAGGTACGGATTAATGGTCAAATCAACTTCGAACGTTTTACTGAGCTTTTCGATCAAAACTACCGCCAAACGCTCGAGCCACAATTTCAATATCTTTATGTCGGCTACGAAGATCAACGCAACATAGGCATTTATGATACGGCTCAATTACAGGACGACTACTTTGGTCTATTCCGTGATCGTCGCTTCTCGGGTCTGGATCGGATTTCCGATGCAAATCAAGTCACTCTAGGTGTTACTACACGCCTGTTTGATAGTCACAACCAAGAAGCCACTAAATTCAGCCTAGGACAAATTTTTTACCTGCAAGACAGTAAAGTCGGTTACGAAGACAGTATTTTTGAGTCTAATCAATCAACTTCAGTACTTGCTGCAGAGTTAGATACCCGCTTGTCCCATGATTGGTATATGGGGGCTGCGATTCAGTACGATACCAACACCAGTGACAATAAAAAATCTGAAGTCACCTTAGATTTCAGACCTGAAGCGAATAAATTGCTGCAATTTAGCTATCGCTATGTCCCAGATTTATTGAACTCAAATACCAATGATACAGTGAACATCTCCCAAGCGGGCGTTCGTGGCGCTTGGCCAATCAGTGACGACCTCTACTTTGTTGGTAATTGGTATTATGACCTTAACGAAAGTCGCAGTATTGAAACTTACACAGGTATCCAGTACGAATCATGCTGTTACGCAGTAAGACTTAGTTATCATTACCGCATTAAAACCAACTATGACGACAATATAGGTTCTGCCACAATTGATCCTCGCGAACAGTTTGATAGTGGTATCTACCTGAACTTAATCATTAAGGGACTCGGTGGTTCTGGCCCATTAGGCGTATCCGATATGCTCAATGACGGCCTGTTTAACTACAGAAAACCGCTTTATCTGAGGAATTAGCAAAGAATTGTGATAGATTGCTGAACCTCAACAAGGACTCAGAGTCCAAACAGATTAATGAGTGCTTTACCGTTCACCTTTTGCTAAAGCGAATAAAAGCGGATCTTAAGGTCTAACCTTGCACTCAAATGCGTCGCCAAAAAATTACATTAGGGCAACTCACTGTAATTTCGATATAAATGGTAAAGTTATTTCAATTAAGCCGTCGAACCTGACCTTAGAACGTGCCAAGGATTTTGTGGATGAAACCCAGTAAACATCTGATTTTTGCTTTATTTGCACTCGCGATCAGCCAACCTACATTGGCCGCACCCCAGCCGCTCGACCGCGTTGCAGTCCAAATTAACGACGGCATAGTGCTCGAAAGTGAAATCACTAACATGATTGACACTGTTAAAGCGAATGCCAAAGCAGCAAACCAATCGTTACCTTCTGACAGTGCCCTGCGCACTCAGGTGATTGAGCGTTTAATCTTAACTCGCCTACAATTGCAAATGGCCAGTCGTATAGGGCTGAATATTGGTGACTTACAACTAGACCAAGCGATTGAAAACATCGCGCGTGAACAAAAAATGTCTGTCGCGCAGATGCAACAAAAAATTGAAAGCGAAGGTTTAAGTTTCAGTCAATACCGCGAACAATTGCGCGAAGAAATCACTCTAGGTGAAATTCAACGTATTCAAGTACAACGCCGTATTCAAGTATCACCACAGGAAATTACTAGCCTAGTCAAACTCATCCAAGAACAAGGGATGAAAGATGTGGAATACCAAATTGGCCACATCCTGATTGACGTGCCTAATAACCCCACCAGTGAACAACTCGAAGCATCAAGCAAACGCGCCAATATCGTATTAGAACGTTTGAAGAGTGGTGAGGATTTCCGTCGTACCGCTATCGCTTCTTCTTCAGGTCCTAAAGCACTCGAAGGCGGTATTTGGGATTATATGAACATCAACGAAATGCCAACTCTGTTCGCCGAAGTGATCAACGGTGCGAAAATGGGTGACATTATCGGCCCGATTAAGAGTGGCGCAGGTTTCCATATTATTAAGATCATGGATGCTCGCGGCCTACAAACCAAAGAAATCGAAGAAGTTAGAGCGCGCCACATTTTGCTCAAGCCATCGCCGATCCTGTCAGAAGACCGCGCTAAAGCCATGCTTGAGCAATTCCTGAAACAAATCCGCTCAGGTGAAGCTAAGTTTGAAGACCTAGCGCGTCAGTACTCAGAAGATCCCGGTTCGGCCACAAAAGGTGGCGAATTAGGTTGGGCAGAACCAAGCATTTACGTTCCTGAGTTTGCTCAAACGCTCAACAGCTTGAAAAACGACCAAATTAGTGAGCCATTCCGTACGACTCACGGTTGGCATATCACTCAGTTAGAAGAACGCAGAAAAACCGACGCCACGGATCAGTTCAATAGCAACCGTGCGCACCAGTTGATCTTCCGTCGCAAATTTAACGAAGAACTGCAAAACTGGCTAGACGAAATGCGTTCAGACGCATACATTGAAATCTTCCAGCCAGAGACCAATCGAGGTTAATTCTAATTGAGCACTAAACGTATTGCCGTTACCCCAGGCGAACCCGCAGGTATTGGCCCCGATTTAGTCGTACAACTCGCTCAGCAGGCTTGGCCTGCTGAGTTAGTCGTTTGTGCGGATCCAGAATTACTTGCGAGCCGTGCGAAACGACTCGGTTTGCAAGTGACTTTCCGCCCTTACCAGCCAAATCAAGCTCCTAAACCGCAAGAAGCGGGCACATTAACCATAGCGCCCTTTAAGTTAGTGAGCGAATCGATTTGCGGTCAGCTCGATGAGCAAAACAGCACTTATGTAGTTGAAACCTTGCGTTATGCGGGCGAGAAAAACATGAGCGGCGAGTTTGATGCTGTCGTGACAGGCCCAGTGCATAAAGGCATTATCAATCAAGCAGGTATTTCCTTTAGTGGCCATACTGAGTTTTTTGCCCATCAAGCAAATTGCCCCGATGTAGTGATGATGCTGGCAACGCCGGGTTTGCAAGTGGCACTCGTGACCACCCATATTCCTCTGGCCTATGTTGCAAAAGCCATAACACGCCAACGCTTACAGCATATTATCAAGATTCTACATGCCGATCTCATCAGCAAATTTGGCATAGTTTCACCGAAAATTTATGTCTGTGGTCTCAATCCACACGCTGGTGAAGACGGCCATTTAGGGCGTGAAGAAATCGACGTGATTATTCCTGCACTCAACGAGTTGCGAGAAGAGTTCCAAATGAATATTGTCGGCCCATTACCGGCCGATACCCTGTTCCAACCTAAATATTTACAGGACGCCGATGTCGTCTTGGCCATGTACCATGACCAAGGACTTCCCGTTCTCAAGTCACAAGGATTTGGCAAATCGGTAAACATCACCTTAGGTTTACCTTATATTCGTACCTCGGTTGACCACGGTACGGCGCTCGATCTCGCGGGTACAGGCAAGGCCGATATTGGCAGTTTTGTCTGTGCTCTGAATAAAGCCATTGAGTTATCCTCAAAGAACTAAACGATTACATTATTAATGAGCAACAAAGTACATTTAGGCCACACGGCCAGAAAGCGTTTCGGACAAAACTTCCTTACCGACGGCAATGTGATTGACCGCATTGTGGGTGCAATTGCACCCGATAATCACCATGTGATGGTCGAAATCGGCCCTGGCCTTGGTGCCTTAACTGAACCTGTAGCCGATGCTGTGGATAATCTGACTGTCGTCGAACTCGACCGCGATCTGGTTGAACGCTTACATCAACACCCAGTCCTTAAAAATAAACTGACTATTCACCAAGGTGATGCACTGCAGTTTGATTTTGGCCAACTGAGTGTGCCTGGCAAAAAAATGAAAGTATTCGGTAACTTACCTTACAATATTTCAACGCCACTGATGTTCCACCTGTTCGAATTTGCCGAACAGATTGAAACCATGCACTTTATGCTACAAAAAGAAGTAGTCCTGCGTCTATCGGCAAGCCCTGGCTGTAAAGCCTATGGCCGTTTAACGGTCATGGCACAATACTTCTGCCAAGTGGTTCCGGTTCTCGAAGTACCGCCCCACAGCTTTACCCCTGCGCCTAAAGTGGACTCAGCAGTCGTACGCTTATTGCCATACGCCGTAAAGCCGTTCCCTTGTAAAGATGTGACCGTACTACGCCACCTTTGTACTACCGCATTCAACATGCGTCGTAAGACTCTGCGTAATAACTTAAAGCACATGTTATCTGACGATGAGTTCGAGCAGTTAGGGATTGACTCAAGTCAACGCCCAGAACAGATTAGCGTGCAGCAGTATGTTGCTATGGCTAACATGGTTTGCGATAAGAAAGCATAAATATGTCTGGGCACTTAGGTGCCCTTATACCAGAGCCTAGGAACAAGAATGAGCGCATTGGACACCTCCATTCGGGTCGAAGTCAAAACTGAGTATATAGAGCAGCAGTCCTCGCCCGAGGATGAAAAGTACCTCTTCAGTTACACCATCACTATCATCAATTTAGGTGAGCAAGCGGCTAAACTTGAAACTCGTCACTGGATAATCACTGATGCCAATGGCAACACCAGTGAAGTCCAAGGTGCCGGTGTTGTCGGTGAAACGCCAACCATTGCGCCGAATACTGCCTATCAATACACCAGTGGTACTGTGCTCGATACGCCACTTGGCATAATGCACGGCACTTATGGTATGGTCAGCGAATCGGGTGAGCGTTTCCAGGCGACAATCCGTCCCTTCCGTTTAGCGACCCCAGGCTTACTACATTAATATCGTTAGGAAAGGGGTACTGTGGCGCATTATTTTGTTGGTGATATTCAAGGCTGTTTCGCTGAGTTACAAAAATTACTAGCTAAGGTCGATTTTAATCCTTCCCGCGATGAACTCTGGGCTGTAGGTGATCTTGTTGCACGTGGACCTGACTCCTTAGCTACGCTACGTTTTTTTCGCTCCTTAGGTGATTCCGCTAAAACGGTTTTAGGTAACCACGATCTCCATCTAATGGCATTACACGGTAAGCTCAAGCGCGCTAAACCCAGCGATAATCTCACTGAAATTCTAGAATCCCCCGATATCTCAGCCTCAATTGACTGGCTGAGACAACAACCTCTTATGCGTGAATTACCTGAACACCAACTCATTATGAGTCATGCGGGTGTACCACCTCAGTGGTCGCTGGAGGTATTAAGAGAAGAATCCGCACTCGTCAGTCGCGCCCTCAAGCACGATGATTATCTTGAGACATTAATAAGCCAAATGTATTCAGATACCGCAGAGCAATGGGATCCAAGTGCAATTGGCATAGAACGCTTACGTTATTGCATCAATGCATTAACACGCATGCGCTATCTTTATGTCGATGGCCGACTTGATTTTGATTGCAAACAACCTCCTGAAAACTGTACTAATCCACAACTCAAACCTTGGTTTGAGTTTGCTTCGCCGCTGCGCCAGAGTCATACCTTAGTATTTGGCCATTGGGCTGCGTTGATGGGCAAGGTCGACGATACTAAATTAAAGGCTTTAGATACAGGCTGTTGCTGGGGTGAACACTTAACCTTATGGCATCTTGAAAAAGACCAAAAAATTACGCAAAAAAAGTTAAAAAAGAGTTAAACTAAAACAGCTTAAAGTCGATAACAGACTGAGCCGCCTAACCCTGAATATCACCCTGTTTTCATTTGGAAAAATATAATAAAAATCGGAGTATCCTATGAAATTTAATGTAGCCACCAGAGTGATTGGCGGATTTGGTATTGTCACACTTTTACTCGTGTTGCTAGGATTTACATCTTATTTAACCAACAATAGCCTAAAAGCCAGCTCTGCTATGATGCAAGAATTAAGCTTGCCCGCGCTAAAATCGACAAACCACCTTAGTGAAGCATTGAGTGAGCAACAAAGACAAATCCTGATTGCTTATAACACTCCTAGATCGGCAAATATCCCGAATATTCGTAAAGTGTTTGAAGACCACGGGACTCAGTTCAAAAACGAAATTGCCACCCTCACTCAGTTAGTCAAGAGCCAGCAGAATCTATCTTCTTTAATTGCCCAATTAAGCGGCAGCTTTGCTACCTTTGAGCGAGATAGTATTGCCATGATCGCCGAACGTGAGGCCTCATTGAGCAAGCAAGAACAGCTAGTTGAACTAAAGAAAAAGCTCGAAAATGCCGCCGATGATGCCTCATCAGAACTGCTCGATATTGTTGATTTAGAAAGCAGTCAGAATCCCGATGAGCAGAGTCTTGCTGCATCAGCCAGCGCTATTGATACTAGTCTCGGAAATATCATCACTACTATTGCAGATTTAGTAACGAATGACGAAGACAGTAAGCACGAACTGATCTCAAAGGAACTTGACTATATTATCAGCGAAACCAAGAACAAACTTGAATATGTGAATCGTCACGGTCAAGGTATTGTCGAAGCGGATACCTTAAGCTCGGTCACTAAAGATATCGAAAAAGTATTAGCGCTCGTCACCGGTCCGCAATCTATGTTGCTGCTAAAATCGAGTCAGCTCTCCCACTCCAAAGAAGCTGTGATAAAACTAGGCATTATCGAAAATGATGTGAAAGTCATCAATTCCAACATGAATGATGTCAGCGATAACATCGAACTTGTTGCCGCGAACATGAGCAATGACACTATAGCCAAGATTGACTCTGCTAGCATACAAACCATGATTGTCGTGTTAATAGCAATCGTTGTCGCTGTGATTGTGAGTTTTGCTGTGGTGAATCCGTTAAAACGCTCACTCAGCCAAGTGAACAATGCCCTGAACGTCTTAGCCTCAGGCAACCTTACCCATAAACTAGATGACTCTGGACACGATGAATTTGCCGAACTAGCAAAAAACTGTAATCGTCTCGTCGATAGCTTACGCAGTTTAATCATAGGTATTTTAGATAGGTCAAATCAACTTGCCGCGGCAGCCGAACAAACATCAGCAATCACAGCGCAAACCACCTCAGGCATACAAGAACAAAAAAGCCAAGTTGACCAAGTGGCTACTGCGACAACTGAACTTAGCTCTAGTGCTCAGCAGGTGTCTTTAAGTGCCAATCAAGCCCTTGAGCAAATCAAACAGGCTGATCAAGAAACTCAGCACATGCGTGCCATTGCACAAGAGAACAAACTGACTATTTTGGCTTTAGCCGATGAAGTGGCCAAAGCGGGTGTTGTGATTAATAAAGTGCAGTCGGACAGCGCCTCTATTGGCTCAATTTTGGATGTGATCCGTGGTATTGCAGAACAGACTAACCTACTCGCCCTTAACGCCGCTATTGAAGCCGCCCGTGCGGGTGAACAAGGTCGTGGTTTTGCGGTAGTTGCCGATGAAGTGCGTAGTTTAGCCTCACGCACTCAAGTGTCGACCCGAGAGATCCAACAGATGATCGAAGTGTTGCAGCAAGGTGCAGAGCAAGCCGTTGCCGCCATGGATATGGGGCGCGCTCAAGCCAACGCCTGTGTTGAAAAAACGGAGCAAGCCAACATTGCCCTCGAGACCATCAGCCAATCTGTGCATAAGGCCTATGATTCTGGCACCCATATCGCCCATGCTGCGCAGGAACAGAATTTAGTAAGCCAGCAAGTTTCTGAAAAACTAGAGCATATTGCAGCAATTTCAGAAGAAACCGCTATCGGTGCAGATCAAACGGCTCAGTCTAGCCATCAAGTCGCCAAATTAGCCGAAGAACTCCAAGCTTCGGTCGGTGAATTTAGAGTCTAATGTTTATCACCACTAAAACCTAGGGTCGCTTAGCGGCCCTTTTTTTTGAGACGAATTCACTTTCCTATCTTACTGACGACTCGAACTGTCCGGCCTTTGCACAAATTAAGGCCATAAAAAATGCCAAACTTAAGTTTGGCATTTTTATCTAGCTTAATGCTAGATACTTGATATTAGACGTTTAATATAACGTAGCAGCAAATAGGGCTAAAGTGCCGCTAAGTTCAAATCCGCATTACTCTTCTTCACCGCCCGCAGCAGCACCAAGACGCTCTTTCACTGCAGCAGTAATTGGGCTAGCACCATGACCGTTTGCTTCAGCCCAAGCTTGGATTGTCATCCCATCAGCTTCAGCAACACTCAATTCAGTCGCCGACAAACGCTTAGCCACAAACTCACCGGTATCGTTCGCACTCGCACCGTAAGCGGTGCGCAATAGACTTGCACCATCGCAACTGATACCACTGTAAATCTGACGTAACTTAACGCGGCTTTCTTTTAACTTTTTACGTAAGCGGTTTTTGTCGTTAGCTTTTACATAATCACAAAGACTCGCTACGAGTGGATCTTCCCCCGCAACAGCAGAGGTTGGTACAGCAATAGAACTAAATCCAATTAACGCAGCCAAGGCCACAGGCATAAGACGCATCCGATACTCCTTAATACTTTCTTATAGTTTTATTATCAATTCTGTATGGGCTGCATCTATTGTCTAAATGATATTGACCTCTTGGCTTTAGCTCTCGTTCGAAATCTAGGATAACGAAATAGGCTATCTCTTTCCGTGAAAACTAAATGTCCGATATGATGCAATACGTTAGATAAACTGACGCCCCATACACACAGGGTACACAACAGAAGCTGCAATTTAACATTTTTTTACCAAATTGATAAAGCGATATTCCAAACCAGCAGCATTTATACTCGACAAAGATTCAGTTTCCTTCCAAGTCCCATCGTCCCAGTGGGGGAAAAATGTATCGCCTTCCACCTCAAGATTGATTTGCGTCAAATATAAGATATCGGCGCAGGGCAATAACTCGGCATAAAGCTGGCCACCACCTATAACCACTAACTCTTCACACTCACCAGCAGCTTGTTTAGCAGCATCAAACGAGGTCACACAGGTCACCCCCTCAATCACCAGATCCGTTTGGCGTGAAATCACTATATTATGTCGACCAGGAAGGGGCCTACCGATTGACTCAAAGGTCTTACGTCCCATCACAACAGGCTTGCCTAGGGTCATCGCTTTAAAGTGACGTAGATCTTCTGGAAGATGCCATGGCATTTTATTATCTTTTCCGATGACTCGATTGTTTGCCATCGCGGCTATCATAGCAATGCGCATGCTCACTCCTGTTTTATAGAAATAGAATTATTGAATGACGGGACGGGTCCTGAAATACAGCAAACTCGGCATGGCCAAACCCACAGCTAACGCCCCTAGAATAAAGACAGTTTTGAGGCCATTACTAATCACTTGCCCCGTCAGTTCAGGACTAACTTGAGATTGAGCGGTCAATTGCACTAAGGCAATCACAGTATTAAATGCATAAGTGCCTGGGATCATAGGAATAATCGCAGCGACAGCATACATTAAAGGTGGCGCTAAGTGGCGCTTACCAAACCCTATGGTAATAATCCCTACTAATGCCGCGGCGGCGAAGGTTGCCCACTCGATTGGCAGACCAAACTGTAACATTAAAGTACGGGAACTATGGCCAATGGCTCCCGCTAAAGCGCAGTAAGGAAGAAATCGTTTAGGAACATTAAATACCATAGCAAATCCTACGGCGGGAATTGCTGAGAAAAAAGCATCGTGCAGCAGCGTTATCAGTAATTCCATCATAGGAAAATTCCGCCGATCTGCATCGCAATCGTAATGCCAATCACAGAAGAAACGGTCAGCAAAGTAGCATGACCCCAGCGGGAGATGCCAACATTCATATGCCCTTTCACCATGTCGGAAATCGCATTGATCATCGGAAAACCCGGCACCAGCATTAGCACACTCGCGGCCATAGCAGCCTTAGGCGTTTCACTCAATGCAAACACATAGCCAGTTTGAGCCAACATACTGGTGACAAAAGCCGTGACGGCAAAGTTAACTAATAAATTAAAATGCCGCTTAGCAATTGCTAAACGTACCGACATACCTACTGCCGCGGCAAAAAAAGTAATCACGCATGCAGTGAGATCGCCATTAAATAAATGACAGAAGCTAGCGCACGACAGGCCAATCATGAATACCACTAAGCTAGGAGGATAAGTTTTAGGTTCAATCCGCGCCAAGCGTTTACGCACTTCATTTGGGCCATACAGCCCCTTTTCGGCGAGTAAACAGATACGTTGTAATTCACAGACGACTGTCATGTTAATGCCATGCTCACGAATACGACGAGTAGTTGTGATACAGCGACCATGAACCAAACTGGTTAACACGAGGGAATTAGAGGAAATAGAGAGTTCTACGCTGGCAAGACCTAAAGCCTGACCTAGACGCTGGCTGATTTCTTCAACTAAATCAGATTCCGCGCCGTAGGCCAGTAGCAATTGTGCAGCACGCACAACTTGCCGAGTAATATCATTTTGAGTATCAGCGTACACAGAACTCTCAAAACTCAAAGATTACTATTATCTTTGGTAAATAACTTCTACGTCGTAGTCGTCATCATCAAAGTCGTCGTCATCATCTTCATCAACATAATCTTCATTCAATGAATCAAGGTTTGCTTGATGATAATTATCCCACTTAAACTCAACTTCACTATCTGGGTCGACTTCATTGTCTTCAGGTGGAAGACTCGCAATGTAATCGAGGAGTTTTAATGCCAACTCACTGGTACCGTCGCGGTTATAGGCGGAGATAGTATAAACATCGCCTTCCCAACCCATTTCTTTAACGATACGATCAACCTTCTCTTGCAACTCTTCTTCAAGCAACAGATCGGTTTTGTTAAAGACTAACCAACGCGGCTTACTCGCCAACTTTGGAGAATATTTCTCAAGCTCACCTACGATAGCGCGCGCAGACTCAACCGGATCGGTTCCGTCAATCGGCTCAATATCTATGATGTGCAGCAGAATACGACAACGCTCAAGATGCTTTAAGAAGCGAATACCTAAACCCGCACCATCGGCAGCGCCTTCGATGAGACCAGGAATATCCGCAATCACAAAGCTTTGTCCAGGACGTGGATTAACCACACCTAAGTTAGGCACCAGTGTTGTAAACGGATAATCAGCCACTTTCGGCGTTGCACGGGAAACCGCACGAATGAATGTCGACTTACCCGCGTTAGGCATGCCAAGCAAACCAACGTCAGCCAGCAGTAACAACTCTAATTTAAGGCTACGAACTTCACCGGGTGTGCCTAACGTCTTTTGACGTGGGGCACGGTTAGTACTGCTCTTAAAACGGGTGTTACCTAAACCATGGAAACCACCTTTGGCAACCAATAGCTTTTGACCGTGGGTTGTTAAATCCCCAAGGACTTCTTCAGTATCATGATCGACCGCGCGAGTACCAACAGGAACTTTTAAGATCAAATCTTTACCGCTATGACCAGTACAATCACGGCCACGACCATTTTCGCCACGTTCAGCCATGTGAAAACGTTCAAAACGGAACTCGATCAAAGTGTTGAAGTTTTCGTCAGCCTGCAGAAAAACACTGCCACCGTCGCCACCATCACCACCATCAGGACCACCATCAGGTACATACTTTTCGCGCCTAAAGCTAACACAACCGCTACCGCCGTCGCCTGCTTCGACCCTAATTACTGCCTCATCGACAAACTTCATACTTACTCCTGGCACCACTGAATGAAGCAATTATACCGTCTAACTTCATTGGTCGCCAAAAAACTCGAGATACTTTGCTCCCAATCTTACCTGTCAATGCTCATTCTTGGTAATCATTTACCAACTCAAGCATCTACACGGCGTAAATAGAAGCACAAAAAACAGAAAGCCCCACCAATGGCGGGGCTTTAACAGTATAAGCTAGGTTCGAAAGTTAAGCTTCGATGCTAATAAACTTACGGTTATTAGCGCCTTTAACTTCGAATTTAACTTTACCGTCAGTCAGAGCAAACAGAGTATGGTCACGACCAATACCTACGTTTACACCAGCGTGGAATTTAGTACCACGTTGACGAACAATAATGTTACCAGCTAGAACTGATTCACCGCCAAAGCGCTTAACACCTAGACGTTTACTTTCTGAATCGCGGCCGTTACGAGTAGAACCGCCAGCTTTTTTATGTGCCATGAGTTAGACTCCTATTATGCGTTGATAGCAGTAATTTTAACTTCAGTGAACCACTGACGGTGGCCCATTTTCTTGTCGTGGTGCTTACGACGACGGAACTTAACGATAGTAACTTTATCGCCACGACCGTGACTTACAACTTCAGCAACGACTTTACCGCCAGCTACTAAAGGAGCACCAACATGCACTGTTTCGCCATCAGCGATCAAAAGAACTTGATCGAACTCGATAGTTTCGCCAGTTGCAACTTCTAACTTTTCTAAACGTACTGTGTGGCCTTCAGCTACACGGTGTTGTTTACCACCACTTTGAAAAACAGCGTACATAGCTATTTTACTCCAATTCCTAACACGCGGGCTCATTCTTGGATGAGGCAGGGTGCTACAAAAACTTTATTGACAATGGGCGCGGAGTTTACGCGAAGAATCTAACTCTGGCAAGCCCTAATTAGGAAAGAATAAAAAAAGACCGGATTAACTCTCACATTAGTTGAGCTAGTGCTGTCATATGTCAGAATTTTAGGTAAAATTCATTTCATTATAACACGTGAGCCTAAACAGGGGCCGGGTACGTAATGACCCCACAACCAGAGTCTATTATGGATTTAAACGCTATTCGTCAACTGGCTGACACTGATATGCAAGCAGTCAATCAGCTGATATATAAACAGCTTGAATCAGATGTCGCCCTAATTAATCAATTAGGTTTTTACATTATTAATGGTGGTGGTAAACGTCTTCGTCCTCTGCTGTCGGTTTTAGCCGCACGTGCGGTGAGCTACGAAGGCGAAGCACATCTTAAGCTAGCGGCGATTATTGAGTTTATCCATACAGCCTCATTGCTCCACGATGATGTAGTTGATGAATCGACGTTACGCCGCGGACGAGAAACCGCCAATGCACTGTTTGGCAATAGTGCCAGTGTGCTAGTCGGGGATTTCCTTTATACCCGCTCATTCCAGATGATGACCGAACTTGACAACATGAAAGTGCTCAGAGTGTTAGCTGATACGACTAACGTGTTGGCCGAGGGTGAAGTCTTACAACTGATGAATTGCAATGACCCTGACACCACTGAAGAAAGCTATATGCGGGTCATTTATTGCAAAACAGCCAAGTTATTTGAAGCCGCGACGCTACTCGCGGGCGTGCTAGCAGGTGCAACGCCCGAGCAAGAAACCGCCTTAGGCAACTATGGTAAGTATCTCGGCACCGCCTTTCAGCTTACCGACGACTTACTCGACTATACAGCCGACAGTGACGAGCTAGGTAAGAATATTGGCGATGACCTTGCCGAAGGTAAACCGACTCTGCCACTCATCTATGCCATTGCCCATGGCACAGACGAAGAGAAACAGCTCATACGTCAAGCAATTGAGCAAGGTGATGGTACTCAGGCCATAGATAAAATCGTAGCAGCACTGCACCATTGCGGCGCGTTAAACTACACCCAACAAAAAGCAATTGAAGAATCAGAGAAAGCCATCGCGGCATTATCTGCTTTACCCGATAGCGACTATAAGCAAGCCTTAGTAACGCTAGCTAAGATTTCGGTCGACAGAAACCACTGATTGCTAACTAATGTAGTTTCGCCCCAAAAATAAAGGTCTTACTCAGTAAGACCTTTTTTATTGCTTTAACCGCAATCCTAAAATCAAACCTGCCAAAGGATCGGCGTTTCGCCTCGCTCAAGCAATAATTGATTCACTTGAGAAAAATGCCCACAACCAAAAAAACCGCGATAAGCCGATAAAGGTGAAGGATGTGGTCCTGTGAGCACTTGATGTTGCGGTGCGTTAATGACTTGACCCTTTTTAATGGCATGACTGCCCCAAAGCACGAAAATAATCGGCTGAGTCTGCCGATTTAATAATTCCAGCACCGCGGTCGTAAAGACTTCCCACCCGGCTTTTGCATGGGAATGCGCCTTGCCTTGCTCAACTGTCAGCACAGTATTGAGCATCAGTATCCCCTGCTCCGCCCATGCGGATAAATCACCATGGGATGGCACAACAAAACCTTCAATATCCGTCGCTAATTCTTTGTACATATTGGCTAAAGATGGCGGTGGTTTTATCCCGCGTTTAACCGAAAAACATAAACCATGGGCTTGATCTGGGCCGTGATAGGGATCTTGGCCAATCAAAACCACTTTGACTTGTTCAAGGGGCGTCATACTAAAAGCATTGAAAACATCAGCCTCAGATGGATAAACCACTTTCCCAGCCCTGCGTTCATTGTCAACAAATACGCTTAGTTGCTGAAAATAAGGCAAAGCTCTTTGCTCATCGATAAATGTTTGCCATGTCGCCTGAGTCACTATTTTACCTCCTCAATTCTATAATCGGGTTAGCTTAAAAGTCCTGTGGTGGCATGGCAAGTTTGCAGACCTTACCTGCCGTTAAGTAATACCACTAAACCTGCTAGGTCTCACGTTAAGACTTTCAATTTAAAACATTCGAAATTAAGTGATATAGTGCGCCCATTCTCGCACACTCTGATACGTAATGATGATCCAACATTCTGATAAATCAATTCAAAGACATCAAACGGGTTTCACCTTAATTGAACTTGTGGTGGTCATCATAGTGCTCGGTATTTTAGCCGTAGTGGCCCTGCCAAAATTTATCAATGTGCAACAAGATGCACAAATTGCAACAGTTAAAGCGGCAGGCGGAGGCTTTAAATCAGCCATCAATCTGGCACGTTCCGTATGGGCTGTAAAAGTGGGCTCAGGTCCAAAAGAGGATTTACCCGTATTTGGTACGGCACAATCCGAACAAATAGATTTCAACGCCTTCGGTTGGCCAGCACAACACTATATCCATGGCAATGAGGCCTCTCCGGCACTCGATAATGTCGAAGACTGTATATCGGTATGGGAAGTATTATTTCAAAATGCCCAGCCAAGTGTCTCGCGCTTGAATATTGATGCGACTGAAACCGACTATAAAGCCAGTTATACCGATCCTAGCCAGTGCACTTATTTGTATCGAACAAACGATAAACTGTCGATTAATTATGACTCCCATACAGGAGTCGTCATTACCGACACAGATCCCAATAGTTAATGCCTGACGATTCCTTCTTACACCAATTAAGTTAGAATCGAACTTTAATCTGTTACTTTTTTAGAGTGAACGCCATGACCGACACGAGCAGCACCACCATTTACGAACTTGCCGATCAGTTTATTGCCTTAGCCAATCAGCTAAGCCAACAAGAAGCAGACGTAGGTAAAGTTGGCACAGCACTCCGTTTTGCCGCAGCACGTTTTAATGCCTTCGAAGCCGCGATTAAATCAGCGGATCTCGGTGCAGAAAAAGAGAGCGCATTAGAATGGTTTAGCAGTGAATTCAAAGAAATGCTGAGTGACAACTTAGACGACCACATTGCCAATCCACCCATTATCCAAGAAAGTGTGGCAGAAGAAGCTGATAATTCTGTGCAAATGTTTAAAGGCTAATCACGCCTTGATTTAAAATGCATAGCCATCAACAAACACGCCATCGATTGATGGCGTGTTTGTTATTTAAAACCAATGATTTTAGATAGATCACTAAAGCGTGTACACCACACGAATCGCCAGCAATATCAATACTACGCCGGATAACTTATCAATTAACCCCGCTTTTTCTCTCAACTTAGGCAACACACTCGAGTGGGATAGCAATAAGGCTATCAAGGTGTACCAAAGACCATCGACCACTAACGGTGTAAAAACAATTAATGCTTTAGCCGTCATGCTGTCGGCGACCATCACAAATTGGCTGAATAACGCAAGAAAAAATAGCATTATCTTAGGGTTGAATAAAGAAATAGCAATACCATCACGGGCTGCGGTTAAGGTATCTGTCGCCTCCCCTGCAGCCAATTTAGCTTGCATACCGCCATTGGAACGCAGCGCTTGAACTCCCATCCAAGCAAGGTATAAGGCACCGAGAATCGCAATGCCATTAAAGACTAAGGGCGCCTTTTTAAGGACTACGGCTAAGCCCAGTAACGTCACCAGCGCATAGATCCCAATCCCTATCGAGTGTGCCCAAGCACAAACGATACCCTTTCCCCGCCCACCACCTAAAGTATGACGTACTACCATAGTCAAACTTGGGCCCGGCGACATAGCCCCCAAACAACAAATAGCCAATAAACCTAACCAAGTACTCCAACTCATTGATGACACCTTTCGCCGAATAAAAATGCCCACTGCTGGGCCTTAAACTTGCTTGCTATTCTAACATCGCGTCATCAAGGCGTTAACGCTAATAAATCCATTTTCAATAAATGAACAGTCATTTAAGAGAATCCCAAACGCGATAATCCCATAAATTCACACTGATTTAAGCCGTTAACCGCTAAGATTAGCGTTAACCTAAGTCTTTATAGCCAAACCTTAATACCTAAGCCTTCATCGCTATTATCACAAAGGCGATTCTCAATCAGGAAATTTTATGAACACTATAACGCTGATCAGTATTTTTATTCTTTGCCTATTAATAGGTGCGATCTTATTACTGCTTTGGCAAAGACAAAAAGGTAAAACCATACCGCTGACGGTGATTTTTGTGCTGGGATTTTTCGCCTTAGGACTCAGTGCTATTATTGGATTTGTGCACAAAAGCGAGGATTACCAAGCCTATCAAAAACTACAATGGCACACCTTAGCCCCAGAGAAAATCGCGCCTCTGGTTGCCCAAGGCTATACCGTCTTTGTCGATATTACCTCTGATTGGTGCACCATCTGCCAAACGAATAAAGCGGAAGTCACCCACAGGGAGCAAATTGTAAATGCCTTGATGGCCGACAATATCATTCTGATGCAAGGTAACTGGAGTGAGGCGAATAAAACGATTGAAACCTATATGCGCCACGAAGGTGTGCCCGGCACGCCCTACAATAAAATTTATGGTCCAAACGCCCCCAATGGAATTCTCTTGCCGTCAAAACTCAGTATGAGTGATGTGTTAAATGGTTTAGTTGCCGCGCAAACGAATCGTAACTAAGCACTAAACCATATTTAGGACGAGTCAAATACGAATAAAAAAGGCTGCATTGCAGCCTTTTTGCTTACTTCACTTCTATTTATAAAAGCCAAATTTCTTGAAAGGTGGGTTAGAAATCGCTTCTATAAATTGGCTTACTCATTAAAAACGGTAATTCACTCGACCATAGTAGAAACCGCCGTTGTAATCGAATGGCCCACTTTCATAGTAAACGCCACCAAGTTGAGAATAAGCGTAATCATCGCCCACTTTCAGCTTTTGCGCTTTTTGGTCGAATAGGTTATTCGCCCCTACTGCCAGTGTTAAGCCATCAAGTAATTGATAGCTCATTTCAAGATCGACGGTCACTGCAGCATCAGCCATTTCAGAGCCCCAATCAGAGGTATCATCAGCGTGAGTCGCATAGTACTCACCAAAATAGTTACCACGCAGTGACAGGGTTACCTTGTCCCAAGACTGTGCCCAAGTTAAGGTGGCACGATGTGCGGGGATACCATCTTCTAAACGGCGAACTTTACCCGCATCGGTCGTTTTAAGATCAAACTTATCAACGCTGGTATCGGTCCAACCATAGGCAAGACTGAACTTAGCATTACCCGACAGGATTTCTGCATCATAGGAGGCGACGATGTCGATACCTTGAGTCGTAGTATCAAAGTCATTGGTGTAATAGCTCACGCCTTGGATTAACTCAGGGAACTCAACGCCAGCTGCACGTAAGGCATCATAATCTTTAGCTTCAACATCAATCTTACTCGACTGCGCAATACGGCCCTCTACGCCAATGTTGTAATAATCGACCGTTAAGAAAAAGCTTTCGTATTCATATACAGCACCTAACGCATAGCTTATTGACTCTTCAGGCTTTAGCACTTCTCCGCCATAGAATGCCGCAAGCGGATCGGTTGGGGGGGCAATAAAGGTCTGGATCAGTTCACCTTCGATAATCGATGTCTGCGTGTTGACGACGTTTTCTTGGCCCACGGTTGGTGCACGAAAGCCGGTGCTGTGTGAGGCGCGGAACGACAATTCATCCGTTGCAGAATACTGCAACGTCAATTTGTAATTTAACGTATCACCAAAGGTTGAAAAGTCTTCGTAGCGCAGTGCTAAACCGAGTAACCAGTCATCACTTAAATAAGCTTCTAAATCAGTATAAATACCTATGTTATGACGTGAGTTTTTACCCGCAGACTCTGGGCCAAAGCCTTTAAAACCATGCGCACCAATGTTGAAACCTTGACTAGCATAAGGGCCAGCAATCCACGAGGCTTCATCACCTTGAGAAATCTCAAACGACTCATTTCGCCATTCAAAACCAGAAGCAAAACTAATGTCTTCAATGCCTCCTAAGGTTATGAAGCGCGAGAAATCGAGGTTAACGGTAGTTTCAACTTGCTCATAAGCTCCCGTATCGAAATCCGTCGGGGTATCTAATCCCAGTGATGGATTCAACGAATTTTTAAGACCAAAACTGGCTTTGTTCGCCCCCGTACCAGCACTGAAATCATAATTCCATTCACCGATATCGCCTTTTACACCTGCGAAGAAGGACATATCTTCAATGGTGCCGGTGAACTGTGGCGTATAGCCACCTGGAAATATCTGGTTCATAGCAAAGCAATTTGGGTCGGCAACCATCGCCTTGTATGCATCAGTGTCGAGTACGTTGCCGTCACTATCAGGAATACCGTCGTTATTTGTATCAATTTTAGGAATAGGCACTGCCGCACAAGTCGTTTTATCACCATTAACCGCGCCCACGAGTAAATTCTGACCCTCGTCATTGGAATACACGTTGCTACGATTTTGCGGGTAACGATAATAGAAGCCTCCCACGGCATCGCGGGAAGACAGATTACCAAAGGCATAGGCATGCATGTTGGCATTAATGTCTAAGCCTGAGTTGATGAACACTGAATAGTCATCATTAATTTCAGGATTACCCCACACTTGAGCGGGGTCATTGATCGCGGTATTACCCTGCTCGGCTAAGTTAGCCGCATCAGGACGCTGCACACTACGGTTAGTGGAGCCAGCATTTTTATACTGGAAGCTTAAATTGACGAAGCCATTTTCAGTCACAGGTAAACCGACATCCCCTTCGACCGTAGTTGTAGCACCATCACCCTCGTAATATTCTCCTTGGGTCACAGTGATGGAACCACCCTCGGAATTATCTTTTAAAACAAAGTTCATGACTCCGGCAATCGCATCCGACCCATACTGCGCCGCAGCGCCGTCGCGTAACACTTCAACTTGCTTTAATGCAGAACCAGGAATAACTGAGATATCAGGACCTTGAGCGCCATCGTTAATACCACCACCTTGAAACGCAATCACAGATGCACGGTGACGACGCTTACCGTTGACTAGCACTAGCGTACTGTCTGATGGCAAACCCCGTAAATTAACGGGACGAACTAAGGTTGCTGCATCACTGATCGGTTGAGCGCGTGAGTTAAACGATGGCACCGAAGTCACTAACATATCAATCATGTCAGTTGAGCCATTTTTTTTAAGGTCGTCACTACTAATAATATCAATAGGAACGGGAGAATCGCCGATTGAGCGTGGCGCAGCACGGGACCCTACAACTGCAATTTTTTCAACGTTCTCATTTTTAACAGCCGTCTCATCTTCTTCTGCTATTGCCTGCGGACTGATTAAACTACCAGACAAAGCTAGAGTAATCGCCAAACTCACTGCACTTAATCCAAACTTCTGCTTCTTTGAGGTCATCATATTCATCCCAACTGCTTATTATTTTTAGAATACCTGACCTGCTTTGTGCGATTCTCGTCCCTAAACCTTGCTACCACGGTCAACGCAAAATCACATTACACAAACATTTTTATAACACAAATTAAACAATATCCAATGTTAAATCAGACTTTTGAATGAATATTAGTCATTTATCTTTTATATCAATTTCTTAGATGAAAATATTTTTTAGAGTATGGCACCAAGTAAAATGTACTCGAACGGCAAAAAGTGTGAGCAGAAAAATCACCAAAGAAAAAATGCTTAAAGGGCATAATCAAAAACACGATATATCGCGTCACAGTACTTAAGGTATACTCAGAAAATACCGCCAAAACCAGAGTAAGACAGATGACCAATAAGATTTCAGTCAATAATGAAAAATCGATAGATAAGCATTTCTTACCGGAAAACCAGTTACTGCTCAACGCTGTCGGCGAAGGTATTTATGGATTTGATTTAAGCGGTAATGCGGTGTTTATCAATCCGGCAGCCGAACGCATGACGGGTTGGAAGAATGAAGAGCTACTCGGTAAAAACATCCATAACTGCCACCATCACAGCCATGCAGATGGCAGTCATTATCCCCAAGAGGATTGTCCGATTTACAACACCTTAAAGGATGGGATCACCCGAGAAATCACCCACGATGTATTTTGGCGTAAAGATGGCAGTAGCTTCCCCGTTCATTACAGTTCCACCCCTGTTTACCGTGACAATCAACTGATTGGCGTAGTCGCGATATTTCGCGACATTAGTATTCAAAAACAAACAGAGCAGTCATTACGCCAAGCCCTAGCCCAAGTACAAGCACTCTCGGAGCGACTCGCCTCTGAAAATCATTATCTACAGGCAGAGTTGGCAGACAAAACGGGTGATGTGGATATTTCGGGTGCCAGTACAGTGATCCGCCATATGATCCAGCAATTGCACATGGTGGCCAATACCGACAGTACTGTGCTCATTTGTGGTGAAAATGGCACAGGAAAAGAACTCGTTGCCCGTAACTTACATCAGCTCAGTCGCCGCAAAGATAAACCCATGATCAGTGTCAACTGTGCCGCGTTTTCGGCATCTTTACTAGAAAGTGAACTCTTTGGTCACGAGAAGGGGGCATTTACTGGCGCCACAAGCCGCCGTAAAGGTCGCTTCGAACTTGCTCATCAAGGCACACTGTTCCTCGACGAAGTCGCTGAACTCAGTTTAGAAGCCCAATCAAAACTACTGCGAGTCATCCAAGAACAATCCTTTGAACGTCTCGGTGGCAGCGAAACCATTCAAGTGGATATTCGCTTAGTCGCCGCCAGTCACCACGATTTACTCAAGCGAGTCGAACAGGGATTATTTCGGATGGATCTCTATTACCGCTTGAATGTATTCCCTATTCAAGTGCCACCACTGCGCGCGAGGATCGAAGATATTCCCGAACTCGTCAGCCATATTCTGCACAACTTGAATCGTAAGCTAGGTAAAAAAATTCGTGGAGTGAGCCAAAAAGGGCTACAAAAACTCATGGCTTATACTTGGCCGGGCAATGTGCGCGAACTGCAAAATATCCTCGAACGCGAAGCCATTCTATCCCAAGGAGATATTCTGCAGATCCACGCTATGCCGAGCAATAATCCCTTAGCTCAAACCCAAGGGCAAACCTTAGCGGAAGCGGAAGCGCTGCATATAGAACAAACCCTTAAGCGCTTAAACTGGCGCATATCCGGCCCACTCGGCGCAGCGAATGTCCTCGGTGTGCCCGCAAGTACACTGAGATCGCGAATGAAAAAATTGGGGATCCAGCGTCAATCGAGTGAAATCTAATTCAAAACGAGCACACTAAAAACACGATATATCGCCAATGTGTGATATATCGTGATCCGCATCTAGTTCCAATCACAAAATAATTATAAATATCATGATGTTGAGCCAATTAAAACTTGGCCTAGCGCTTGCTATAGGGAGGCGAATCTTATTTAAGCCGTTAGGACCCTTTATGCCCAAGAGCGAAGTTACCCCAAATTCTCCAAGTGTAAATAAGAGTGTGGGCGCGAAACCTGCCTCAGTAGAGCTACACATTCCGGTTAAAAACCTCTCTACTGAAACCGCAGCAAAAAGTCGTCTCCCCTCTGGCAATATCCATTTTCGTGAGCAAAAAGGTGATTTTCAGCGCCTGCGAACCATGATGAATAGCCTATTGATCGTGATGTTTTTCGCCCTGCCGTTTATCTCTATTGATGGCCGCCAAGCAATACTGTTAGATATCAGCCAACAACAGTTTTTTTTCTTTGGTATCACGCTCTGGCCACAGGACTTTACGTTGCTGGCATGGATTTTTATCGCCGCCGCCTTCGGTCTGTTTTTCATTACCGTATTTTGGGGCCGTGTTTGGTGCGGTTACCTTTGCCCACAAACAGCTTGGACCTTTATCTATGTGTGGATAGAAACGCGCATCGAAGGCAGCAGTAATAAACGTAAGCAGCTCGACAAAGCCCCTTGGACTAGCAGTAAAATCGGTAAAAGAAGTGCAAAACACTTACTTTGGGGTCTAACAGCTCTGCTCACTGGCTGTGGTTTTATCGGTTATTTTATTCCCGCCCGCGAACTTTATGTGGACATCTTGACGGGTAATGCCAGCTTCTGGGTGACAAGCTGGGTGTGGTTTTTCGCCATTTGTACTTATCTCAATGCGGGCTGGATGCGCGAGCAAATGTGCTTACATTGCTGCCCCTATTCACGTTTCCAAGCTGTGATGTTCGATGCCAACACTAAAACCGTGACCTATGATGCACAGCGCGGTGAAGCCCGTGGCCCTCGCAAACGTAAACAAGAGAACAATCACGATGACCATACTTTAGGTGACTGTGTTGACTGTAATTTGTGTGTCGAAGTTTGCCCAACAGGGATAGATATTCGTAACGGCTTGCAATATGAGTGTATTAACTGCGGCGCCTGTGTCGATGCCTGTAATGAGACTATGTTGAAGTTCGATTACAAGCAGAATCTTATCGGCTATATGAGTGAAAATGATCTTAAGGGAGTGAATTACTCCTATTGGCGCTCGCCGCGTTTCTTAGGCTACGGTGCAGCGGTCATTATCATGTTTATCGTCATAGGGTTAGACTTAAATAGCCGCAGCGAGATCCAGCTTAACGTGATCCGTGATCGTCAAAGCTTGTACCGTGAAACCTCGGATAATAAAGTTGAAAATACCTATCAGCTGAAGATCCGCAACAAGACACAAGATACTAAGCAATATCAACTCGCCGTCGACAGTGAAATGCCCTTTAGCTTGATTGCCGATCCTATTATTACCTTGGCAGCGGGTGAACAAGTGGACTATCCCGTCACAGTATTAGCCGATAAGGATGCCATCCCCTCGGGGCGCAAAATTATCCAATTCTCGGTGACGGATGTTAAACAGCCAACACAACAAGTGAGCCAAGAAACCGGATTCTTCAGTCCTTAGCACTAAGCTTTTAGCGCTTAATATGAGTTACCGTAACATTGGTCATCATCAAATTAACTAGCCAATCGGCGCTTGAGGAATCAACTCAAGCGCCGGTTAAAGGCAGATATTCATCCCCAAATGACAACCTGATCTTTAACGTCTCATACATCGGAATAAAACCTTAAACACCTACAAAGCTGAAATTTCTCCCCGTTAAACGGCGCATAGACAAAGCAAATTGAGCAGATTCAATCTTAATCCTTAGAAACATAACGGTTACAAATTTTAAATTGTCTTTCCTTCAACTCTTATTTAGGTTTTGTGGTTCATTAGATAACTAAGCTTCTAAGATAACTAAGCTATAGTTAAACACTCAGCTTTAGAGTAAAAATACTATTTGTTACATAAAGATACCGTTATTGGCATAAAGATGTTTTTCGCGATAAGCATTGACCTCTAGTGCTAACACCCTCTAATCTAAACACCTGTTTAACTCCAAAATAATAACAACTAATAAACATCATCTTTGAGGTAGTTCAGCATGGCATACGATCAAGACTCTCAACTCAAACTAAACTACTCATCACTGGTCGATCTGATCGAGAAAACCAGCCTGCGTTACGGTGATAAACCCGCCTATGCCTGTCTCGGTAAAACCAGCAGTTTTAACGAGATAGAACGCGATTCTCGTTACTTTGCCGCCTATTTACAAAATAAGACCACACTCAAACCGGGCGATCGCATCGCCATTCAATTGCCTAATATCACCCAATTTGTCATCGCGGCCTACGGCGCAATCAGGGCTGGGCTTATCCTTGTTAACACTAATCCCCTATATACCGAGCGTGAGCTCATCCATCAGTTCAATGATTCTGGTGCCAAAGCGATCGTGGTGTTATCCGATCTATTACCGACCTTAGCCAAAGTCATCGACAGCACCAAAATAGAATATGTCATTTCAACCCACCCTTTAGATTTGATCGATCCGCACGTACAGCCTAAGACAGGCCTGAAGAATGTGGAGTTTTGCCAAATTTTAAAACAAGGCGCAGAACTCCCCTTTAGCCGATTTATCTCAAATCTCGACGACCTCTCGGCGTTGCAATATACGGGCGGCACCACTGGATTATCTAAAGGTGCTATGTTGACCCACGGCAATATGCTCGCTAATGCGGCGCAGGTAAAATCCCGCATCGCGAGCGTGATCACCGAAGGGGAAGATATCTTCGTTGCACCGCTACCGATTTACCATATTTATGCATTTATGGTGAACTTAGTGCTGTATTTCGAGTGTGGCGGCTGCTCGGTATTAATTCCAAATCCACGGGATATTAGCGGCTTAATTAAGACACTCGCCAAATATCCCTTCACTGGATTTGCAGGACTCAATACTCTGTTTGTCGCCCTATGCCATCAACCCGAGTTTAAAGCACTCGACTTTAGCCATTTAAAAATCACCATCTCGGGCGGCACAGCACTGACGGCCGCGGCGGCCAACATTTGGCAACAGACGACAGGCAACATGATCAGCGAAGGTTATGGCCTATCTGAAACTTCGCCGGTGATTTCACTCAATGCACCCGGTTATCAAAAACTAGGCACTATTGGTAAACCGGTGATTGGCACTGAGGTTAAACTCTTAGATGAAAACGACATTGAAGTGCCCTTAGGTAAGGCCGGAGAATTAGCCGCACGCGGCCCACAAGTCATGCGGGGATATTGGAATAATCCGCAGGAAACCGCTAATGCCATGACTCAAGAGGGCTTCTTTAAAACTGGGGATATTGCCATAGCAACAGCAGAAGGTTTCCACCAAATAGTTGATCGTAAAAAAGATATGATCATAGTCTCAGGTTTTAATGTCTATCCCAACGAAGTGGAAAACGTCCTAGCGAGCCACCCTAATGTGATCGAATGCGCCGTGGTGGGAGTAAAAGATGAACACTCGGGTGAAGCGGTTAAAGCCTTTATCGTGCTAAAGGATGATAGCCAAGATCATCAACAGGCTAAAGAGGCCATTCTAACCTATTGCCGCGAGCAGTTAACCGCCTATAAATTGCCAAAAATCATTGAATTTATGGCGCAATTACCTAAAAGTACCGTAGGTAAAATTCTGCGCCGCGAGCTAAAAGATAAAGCTTAAAAAACGCATTTAAAGACAAAGCTAACCCAGTGAGCTAGCTTAAGCGTTTTAGCTAGCGACTGGGTTTTATTTTACCTACACGGTCTCATTCAAGGCGCTGGCATTGGCCTCTTCGGTTAACAATTGCAGACTGGCAAATTCACGATATAACGCATTAGATTGCATTAACTCTTGATGGCGACCGCAGGCGACAACCTCACCCTTATCAAATACAAAAATCCTATCAGCATTAATTACCGTCGATAGACGGTGAGCAATAATCAAAGTCGTTTTACCCGCCATCAATACGTCCAACGCTTGCTTCACTTTCTGCTCGCTCACCGCATCTAAAGCGCTGGTCGCTTCATCGAGTAACAATATCGGTCTGTCGGCTAAAATCGCCCGCGCAATGGCAATACGTTGTTTTTGTCCACCAGAAAGCCGCACGCCACGCTCGCCTAAATAGGTTTGATAACCTTCAGTAAACTCGCTAATAAACTCGTGGGCACGGGCCGCAATACAGGCATCTATCACTTCTTGCTCGGTGGCATCGACTCGACCATAACGCACGTTTTCAAGTACGCTAGTCGCAAAAATCACCGAGTCCTGCGGCACTAGAGCAAACTGCGACCGCAACTCCTGCGGAAGAAGATTAGCAATATCAATACCTTCCAGTCGAATACTGCCAGCGCTAGGCACATAAAAGCGTTGCAACAACTGGAACAAGGTACTTTTACCTGCGCCACTTGGCCCCACTAAGGCGACCCGCTCACCCGCAGCAATGCTCATATTGAGCTGTTTTAGCACTAAGGCATCATGCTCTGGATAGGCAAAATTGAGCCCTTCAATCATTAACTCGCCACTGACCTTGGCGGGTAAACTCACAGGATGAGTTGCAACGGGAATATCCACTTGTGTTTCAGCCAGTTCGATTAAACGTTCGGCGGCGCCAGAAGCCCGCTGAATTTCGCCTATCACTTCGCTAATCGTCGCTACTGCGCCCGCGACCATCACAGCGTAAAACATAAAGGCAGATAACTCACCGCCCGTCATCTTACCCGCCATCACATCGTGGGCACCGACCCAAGTCACCATAGCAATTGCGGCGATACTTAAAAACATCACGGTTGAGATCAATAAGGCACGGTAACGGATCCGGCCACTGGCCGCAGACATGACATCTTCGACGCGGCGATTGAACAAGCTACGGTCTTTATCTTCATGCCCATAGGCTTGCACCGTATGGATTTCATGAAGCGTTTCATCAACATAAGCGCCGAGATCGGCAACCCTATCTAGGCTTTCTCGCGCCAGCGTACGGACTTTACGGCCGAAAAAGATCACCGGCCCTAACACTAAGGGCACAGCCAACAACACCAGCAATGTCATCTTAACGCTAGTGATACCCATCATAACTAAACCACCAAGCACAGTTACGCTAGAGCGCAGCGCCATGGACAGACTCGAACCCACCACAGTTTGTAACAAAGTAGAATCGGCGGTAAAACGGGAGATCACTTCACCGGTGCGTACCTTAGCGTAAAAGGCGGGAGAAAGTTTAAGCAGTTGATTGTAAACCGTTAGACGAATATCGGCGCTGACCCGCTCACCAAGCCAAGTCATCAAATAGAAGCGGCAAAACACAGCTGTGCCACTGACGGCGGTAATTCCGAGCACTAACAGTATGATTTCATTCAGCCGCTGCGCATTATCCCTTACAAAGCCTTCATCGACCATCAAGCGCACACCTTGGCCCAATGATAGCCAAGCGAGTGACCCGATCATCAAGCAGATAATCGCCGCGACAACTTTCAGTTTGTAGGGTTTAAGAAACCCCATAATCCAAGGCAATACCGATCTTTGCTGCGCCGAGGTCCATTTAGCCTTTGATTTATCAGCGCTTGTTGTAGGCGTGACTGGAATTAACTTTTCGGGCAATGGCTCAGCCCCCGCTTTAATGGGTTCAGATGATTTGGCGAGTTCGGTTGTCGGCTCGGTCACGGGTAGCATCCTTGAGGTAGGTAAGGCAATTCAAATATAACATCAGCATGAATTGGATCATCTGCAGCCGTTAACCGCGCAGCATGACTTAAAGCATATAAGTGAGATGCTACCTCTTGCAGTGGAATTCAAGGGCTGTGTGGTTTTACTCAAAAGAAAAGCATAAAAGAAACCCGCAGCGAGTGCGGGTTTGTTTTATTGCCATCGCTTAGCGCGACTTAAGCGACTTGCTTGTTTTCCGGCGTTTTTGGCGTGCCGTGGTGGCCATCGCGCTTCCAATCCACATCTAACAACTCTGCGCCGCTCAGGCTAAATGCTTGGCCAAAACCTTTGACGTAAAGACCCTGATGGGGCGCGAGCTTATATAAGTTAAAATCGGTTAACGCCGCAAGGTTATCGGACATTTCGCCAAAACGTGCCGATAACACACCAACACCTTTGCTGAAGGCGGGCGTATCGCGGGGCACTGCCTCGGCAATCGCATCGAAGGTTAAACGCTTGCGGGCAAAAACCGATTTGGCCGCAGTTTCATCTTCAACTAACATCACAGAGACCTTAGATGAGTGCTTTAAATTATGACCGTGACGGGCTAAGTCACTCACCAAAATATAAAAACCATCATCGGCCAGTGCGAAGGGCGCATAGCTCGCATTCGGCTGGCCATCTGTACCAATGGTGGCCAGTTGTAAGGTCTCGCGCTGCTGTTTAAAGGCTTCGATTTCGGGTAAGAGTTTGTCTCTTAAACGTTGTTCTTGTTCGGTAATTTCAGGCTTCATTTGCTGTTTTCCTTAATACTTTTGTTAATGCTCAATTCAGAAGTGTGATTGCACCGAGGCAAAGGCAGTCGCGAGCGCTTTAAATTGGCGAACTTGCTCAGGAAACAGTGCTCTTTGTTTATCACGACCTAAATACACTTTGAACACTACCTCACCTTCACTGCCGAAAAAGTTAATCGAATGGCTCTCGCTGCCTCTAAAAGGTCTGCTGATCAAGGCGATACCACTCATTGCATCCAATTTGAGATGACCATGCAAACCGTCCCCCTTGCTGTAGAGGTTGTAATAACCGTGGGCGTATTTTCCCTCGGGGAAATCCCCTTTAAATTCAAATACGCTGCCAGATAACATCACAATAGTGGTTAACTTTCCCCATTTGGGTAAGGCTTGCAGTAAGGTATCGAGCTGAGTTAACGGAACAAACACCACTTGTTCGGGCGGCAGCGCTGCAACCACTTCAAGCTCGGCAATGCCTAATTCACTGGCGAGCTGTGCTGGCATTAAATCAGCTTGTTGTTCAAATCGTTGTCGCAATTGCGCCTGTAGCTCACTTAGCTGACGTTGCTCAGAGCTTAAATCTGGCGCGACATCGAGCTCGGTATCGAGTGTCATCTTCATTTTACTGTCTCCAGCGGTAGTGACTATTAGGTGGCTTAGAACATATAGCGCGCCGATAACTTCATATTACGACCCGGTTGATACAAGGTTTGCCACGCTTGTTGATACTTCTCATCACCGATATTTTCGATTGCGAAATCCACTCTCACACCCGCCATCGCGCCCATAGTCGGCTCCCACGCAACATACACATCCCATAGGGTGTAATCGTCATATTTCGCCACTTTAAAGCCGTCAGGCGTATTCGACTGCGTCGCCACATAAGTGACGCGAGTGCCGAGTTTCATGTCACCTTCCATAATGCCTTGGGATAAATCGATATTGAACTTATTGGCGGGTATACCTTCTATGTCATCGCCCGTTTGACGATCTTCGCCATGGGTTTGGCCGTAATTCATCGCTAAGCGAGTTTGGCCAATACGGTAACGACCGCTAATTTCAAAACCTGTTAAACGTGCATCTTCAACGTTATTCCATGAGGTCGTTTGCTCGAATCCAGGAATGCCACGCCAAGGATTAGACACTTGCTGCACGATAAAATCGTCCACATCGTTACGGAAAATGTTAAACGTTAACGCCAGTTCATCATCACCCGCTAACTCACTGAAACGTAAGTCCGCTTTGATTTCTTTATTGCGCGCAGTCTCTGCTTTTAGATCCGAATTCACCGCGAAGGTGTTACATAAACCTTGGGGTAAAAATCCGGGGATTGGCGGGATGCAATAGTGGGTACCACTGGAGAACATTTCCTCTACCGTAGGTGCGCGGAAAGCTTGATCGTAACGGGCACTTAAGGTCAACCAAGGCTGAGTCTGCCACACCAAGCCAAGCGATGGTGATAACTCATTGTCATCTGAGGATAAGTTGAGATTATGGCTGTCATTTTTAAAGCTGTCATAACGCAGACCCGCATCAAGATTTAACGTCTGAGTCAGCTCGATATCCGCACGCGTAAAAGCGCCCCATACTGTGGTTTCGCCATCGATATTCTCTGGACGCTGGCCCACTTGGCCCGAATCATCACGCGTCGTTTCTATAGTATCGCGAAAACCATCGACCCCGTAGGTCAACAGAGTATTGCCTAAACGCGAACTGTTATTAAGGTTAATCCCCACAGTGCGGAACTCAGTACTGTCTTGCTGACCTTTCGTAATACGGTCTTCATCGTAATCGGTACTGTTCCAATACACTTGCATCTTAGTATCCAGATACGGGTTATTAGCAGGATTGAGACTATAGTTTAGGGTGAGGTTTTGATCGTCAGTCTTGCGGCGCACCAAAGGCACTGAACTACTCACAGCAGCAGAAGGATTGCTAGGTACTAATTCATTGTTTTTGCTGGCTCTTGCAGATAACTCTAACCGTGATGCCTCGTCGGCTTGCCAACCGAATTTAGCTAAACCACTGCTGCCTTGGGATGCACTGTTATTTAGAGTTTCGTCATTACCGGTTTTTATATTGTTTGAATCGTAATAGGAACCATTGAGTAACCAATCGATGCTGTCTTGTTGACCATAGATAGCGCCACTGGTTTTAGTGCGGGAGCCATTGGTCTCATAACCTTGTTTGAAATAGCCACCAAAGGTCTCGTCTGGTGCTAAAAAATCTTGTGCCGACTTAGTATTCTGCGCTACGACGCCACCGAGGGCACCACTGCCCCACAAGCTACTGGCAGGGCCGCGCAGCACTTCGATGGATTTGAGCAACTCTGGGTCCATAAAGTAGGTACCTCTGTGACCAGAGCTGGTATTTTGTCTTGCGCCGTCAATTGTTTGCAACACACGATCGCCACTTAAACCACGGATTTCAACCCCTTGAGATGAAGCTCTTGGGCCATTGGTCAACGTAATATTCGCCTCATTTTTAAGGGCATTGGCAACTGATGATGCTTGGGCGACCGTAAGTTGCTCTTCATCCACCACTGCCACGCTACGGCTGGTTTCGGAGGCTTTTTCACTAATGCGTGTTGCACTCACTAACACTTCATCAAACTCTGTTGTGACTAGTTTTTTATTCGCATCCTGTTGAACAACAGGCTTAACACTTTCCTCTGCCGCTAACGTAAAACTTAGGGCCGTACCACTCAGTGCTATCGCCATGGCGATCACTAACGGCTTTTTTTTCATCTCTTCATCCTCAAGTGATATTCAGCTGTTTCCGTACAATTTATTACTGAGCCTAGACTCTCTTTCCAGACGCCAATCCTTTCGAGATTGAGCCTCTTCCAGATCGAGCCCAAGGCAATCAGTACCCATAAAGTAGGATAAATCGTCGGTTTAGCTGCTTTTTTAAGCGCTCATTCGAGCTATTGCAGGCACTCTACCTGAGATAATAAAATATATCAAATGCAAATCATTATCATTTGCGATCTTGTTTATATTGAGATATCTTAATTAGGAAAATGGCTTTCATTAGAAAAAGAGGTTGCTGTGACACCAAAACGATATCTTGCCTTTGGCGCGTTAACGGTTGCCATCCAGACGGGTGTTATCGCCTCACAACCCGCTATGACTATGCAGCCAAGCGCCCAATCATCGAGCGTAAACCAAGCATCACTCACTCCCAGCGCGAATACTGTCACCCTTAATTTTTCTACCGCGACTAGCGCTACAAGCAACACGAGTGCAGAGCCCATCAAGCAAACAGACGCCAAAGTAGCCACTGTGAACAGTACAGTGCAAAAAAACAGTACAGCGCAAAAAGTATCAACAGCAGAATCTGTCGATAAGGCGGTTATCCCGAAAACTAAAGCTGATCAACGAATTGACAGCCAACTCGCCAAAAAATCTTCAGCAACAAAACCCACGGCTAACAATCATCCGAATGCGGACCCTTTAGCGACGAACGCTTTAGAACCAAGTGCTTTAAATTCAAGTGCTTTAAATCCAAGCGTTTTAGCACATAAGCGACTCGAACAAATTGAACATCAAACAGAACCCAAAACTGCACAAATGGATTTAATCACTAACGCAGCCGAAGTTGATGCAAAAGCGACCCCAAATGTGGCCAGTGCAACAGCTGACAGTGCCCAAACTAACATAGTGGAATTAGCCAAACCGCTGTTCGCTGCAGCACAACCGCAACCGACTTATCCAAAGATAGCGCGTAAAAAAGGGCTAGAAGGCACCGCAACCATAGAAGTGATGTTTAACGAACTTGGTGAGCAACTGGCACTGACGTTAGTAAAAAGCTCAGGGTTCAGTCTGTTAGATCAAGCCGCGTTAGATGCAGTTGAAAACTGGCAATTTGCGGCGCCAGCGCAAAGGCTAGCGAGTCATTATAAGGTCAGAGTGCCTATTCGCTTCGCGCTCAACTAACAGGCCCAATGTTGCCACTGAAAAATTAGCTCGTGGGAAGTTAGCTCGTAGGGAATTAGCCACCGCACAACTAGCCTGATTTTTGTTTTACTAACTTACATATAAAACTACTTTTTAATAGATTGGAGAGGCTTAATGCCCGTAACTGATTTTTCAACCCTACAGACTCAACTCGGCGTGCTCACTTGGCCATTGTTGTTATGTGCTTTTTTAGCTTTGATGATCTGCCTTGAACGTAGCGCCTTGTTTTTGCATCAAACTTTGCTATCAATCTGGCCCAAAAAACAGGCCTGGGTAAAAGCATTGCGTCAATCAAGCTCAGCGGCAACCACTGAAAACGTCAGCGCGCTGCTAGCGCAAACCAGCGCACAGCAAGATTTACTCGCCCGTGGCGCGACCTTGTTACTCAAACAAGTCCACCAGCCAAAAGTGCTAAGGGAAGAATTACTCAGTCTGTGGCTCAATAAGCAACAACGCGACTTGCAAGCCGGACTCAAGGTTTTACAAGTGATTGGCATCATTAGTCCACTACTCGGTTTGCTCGGCACAGTATTGGGACTCATCGAAATGTTTGCCCAACTCGGGCAATCACAAGGCCCCGTCACTCCAGCACAACTCAGTGCTGGACTGGGCCTTGCGATGAACACCACAGCTGCCGGACTCATGATCGCCGTGCCCGCCATTACCGCCGCCCATCTTTTTGGGATCTGGGCTCAAGGCCAATGCCTGCGTGCTGGGCATGTGCTCAATCAACTCAATCTCTGGTTAGCGGGTATCGAAGATATTTCAATTGATGCCAATCATTACCATGCATTCACCCGAGTCAGTAAAACCAGCGTCGAGCAAAAATTAGCATCCAAGCCCCATACTCAAATTGAGCCACAGACATGATAAGTGCAGAGAAACCATTCTTATCGCAGGCTGGCATTGCTTCGCCTGAGCAACTTCCGAGCCTAGATTTAACCGCGTTAATCGACATTATTTTTATCGTGCTGGTGTTTTTACTGCTGACGGCAAATAGCCAATTATTGAGTTTGCCGGTAGATGTGCCACAAAGCCCAAGCTCGGCCATCACGGTAATCGACAACAAACAAACAATTGCCATCAATATCATGGCAACAGCGCCTTATTGGGCTATTGATGGCAAAGAGTTTGATGACTTAGCCACTTTTACCACTGCATTTACTGCACATTTTCAGACTATGCCGAAGGCGACGGTTGTCATTGCCGCCGACAAAGCCGCGCCAGTGGAACCTTTGATGCAACTGCTTGCACTATTGCAGACGCAGTCCATCAGTCAGACCCAAATTTTGATGGAGCACTAGCGTATCCGAACCCGCCATTTAAACGAGAAAGCAAAAGTCTGACATCAAAAAACGGCATCTAAGCCTGTGGCGAACAAGTTGTATTAGGAGTTTAACCATGTTGTTTCAAGCAACTAAAATACCAGTAAACAAAGGTTCCATTGCTCAACGTTATCAACATAGACGCACATATAAAGCATTGAAAAAAATTATTTTTTTCACGTCAGCACTTACGACCTTACTATCCTCAAGCGTTTTTAGCGCTGAACTGAGTGCCGAGCCAAAGATAAGACTCGTGAGTGCGGGTACAGGAGTCACAGAGCTCGTGCTCGCCCTCGACGCAGGCAATGAGCTAGTCGCCATCGACTCCACCAGCTATGTGCCTGAAAGTTTGAGCCATGTGGCTAAGCTTGGTTATCACAGAATGCTCTCCGCCGAAGGCATTATTGCCCTCTCCCCAACGCTGGTTGTCGGTTCAGATGTGATGGGACCCGAAACCACACTTAAGGTATTAAAACAGGCGAATATCCAAGTCGTGCAATTACCCGCAACAAATGATGAACCACAACTGATGAACAATGTGGATACCTTAGGTCACTTACTCAATCGCCAAGAACATGCGGTTAAATTAAAACAAGATTTACATCAACAACTGCAAAGCTTAGCGGGTAAAAAACAACAAGTGCGCGATGCGGGCTCTCAGCCAAAAATTCTCTTCATGCTGTTACAAGAAGGCCGCGGTGCACGGGTTGGCGGTAAAGGCACAGCCGCAGATACTATTATCGAGCTGTCTGGGGCACAAAATATCGCCGAGTTTGATGGCTACAAAAGCATGTCTCAAGAAGGGATTCTGTCCTTGCAGCCCGACATTATTTTGCTGTCAAAGCGTAGCGATAAACCCACAGATCAAACTAATGCACAAATTGCTCAAGAACTGTTGAAAGAGATGCCACTACTCGCCCATACCCCAGCAGGTGAAAACGGCCATATTCAAACACTAGCACCGCAAGCCCTTCTCGGTGGTTTAGGCATCAGTGCCATAAGCGCCGCGGATACGCTCGCCAGCACATTGCTCAAGCAAAACCATTAACAAACGCAGCGATGAGTACAGTTAGCACTAATTAACCCCAGATAAAAATAGAAAGGATATTTGAGATGTTCCTCAACCGCTGGCTCTGGCCGAGTCTAGTCACACTGTTAGCCCTAAGCGGCTTACTCTCGGTCAGCACTGGCCCCGTTAGCATCAGCTTTGTCGACGCCCTAAATGCAGTGTTCAATTGGGCTACCCAGCAAAATATCGGCAATATTGCGCCCCACGAGCAACTGGTAATCAACAATGTACGCTTACCACGGACATTACTGGCGTTAGCAGTAGGCGCTACGCTCGCACAGTGCGGCGCGGTAATGCAGGGGCTTTTTCGCAATCCCTTAGCGGATCCCGGTATTATCGGAGTGTCATCCGGCGCAGCACTTGGCGCAGCCATCTGTATCGTGCTGCTACCCAACGCAAATCCGTTGATGATCCCCATCAGTGCGTTTGCATCGGGATTAGTGACCACCCTTATCGTCTACCGACTCGCCAGCAACCCAACAGGTACATCGGTCGTATTATTACTTTTGTCGGGTGTTGCCATAGCTGCGCTGGCAGGCGCAGGAATAGGTGTTCTCACGTATCTTGCCAACGACATGGCGCTACGTGACTTAACCCTATGGCAAATGGGATCGATTGCAGGTGCGCAGTGGCTATATGTCAGTCTGTGTCTTGTGACCTTAGCGCTACTGAGTTGGCGATTTCACCAAGATGCGGCGGCACTCAATGCCTTGCTGCTTGGCGAATCCGAAGCACGCCACTTAGGGATAGATGTCGATAGGCTCAAACTTAGGCTTATTTTGCTTTGCGCCTTAGGGGTTGGCGTAAGTGTAGCTGCAACAGGAATTATCGGCTTTATCGGCCTCGTCGTACCGCATTTAGTGCGCATGATGTTAGGGCCAGATCATCGCCAACTGCTGCCCATCAGCGCACTTTTAGGTGCAGCCCTATTGGCATTGGCCGATATCGGCGCGCGCGCTTTTTTACCGCCTGCCGAGTTACCCGTTGGACTCGTCACCGCGCTCATCGGTGCGCCTTTCTTCATCTTTTTACTACTGCAACAACGCAGTAAGCTAATCTAAGCGAGTTTTTATGGCTGCAACATCCTTTGTAAATCAACCATCACAATCGACAACTTATTCAGCCAAGGCGCAATTTGATCGCACCGAGCTCAGCATTTGTCAGCTCGATGTCAACATCGGTCCAAAAACCGTGCTCAGTGATATTAATGTACAGTTTCAATCGGGTGCAGTAACCGCCCTACTCGGCCCAAATGGTGCGGGTAAATCCACCCTGCTTAAAGCCCTTTGCCAAGAAATTAGCACACCAAGGCAAAGTATACGGTTAGGCCATAGCCAGCTGGCGGATTGGCCTAGGAGCGAGTTGGCAAAATCCTTAGCTGTACTGCCGCAACACGCCAGCCTCACCTTTCCCTTCACTGTGTCAGAAGTCGTAGCAATGGGCTTATATCCCTTAACCATCAGTAAGATAGAAGGTGATGCGTTAGTTGCAGAGCAACTGGCGCAAGTGGGCTTAACCCATCTGGCTAAGCGCAGCTATCCAACCCTCTCTGGCGGCGAGAAACAGCGAGTCCAACTCGCCAGAGTCTTGACTCAACTCAGGCAATCGCCGTTTCCGCCCGTACTATTACTGGATGAACCAACATCAGCGTTGGATCTTGCCCAGCAGCACAGAGTACTTGAGTTAGCCCAAAACTTAGCTCACCAACAAGGCTACACTGTAATAGTAGTACTGCATGACTTGAACCAAGCCGCGCGCTATAGCGATCAATTAATTGTGTTAAAACAAGGGCGAATCGTCAGTGAAGGCACGCCATCCGATGCTCTGTCGGTTGATACCATTAGGGAAGTATGGGACTACGAGCCCGTATATATCCCCTCCCCACAGGGTGGACATCCACTGATTTTTTAATGGAAAGAAGATATTCATCTTACGTTTTTGAGGTCTAATGTGGGTATAATCGCTGCGTTTACACTTTAGCTATCACCTTTTAGCCACAGCCGCATTAATTTAGGCAGAGCCCAGATGAAACCCACTATCTCGACAGAAACTCAACAAGAAGCAATGGTCGCAGCCAAAGCCACCCAAAAGCCGGGCCAAACCAAAGAGCAAACTAAACTCATTGCCCAAGGGATAGAAAAAGGCATAGCTGAATATAAAAAGCTACAAAAAACCAAAGCTCGCGAACGGGATAAAGCACGTAAACAACAGTTGAGAGCAAAATCTCGCACAGTTAATGATACTGATGAACTAGAGGATTCAGACGAGTTATTCGAATCTCAACGTCAGTTCACCACCGCGACTTGGATTGCCATAACGCTTTTACTATTAAGTTGGGTAGGGTTTGCCGCATATATCTCTGCAGATTAAAGCTATGATTTATATATAAAAATTAAGACATCCATATATCACTTGTTAGGCAATATCCTCTAATACCTTACACACATCATTAATTGAAAAAATATTACCGTTAAGGCTTGCTCGGTCTTTTGATATATTCAGAACGAGCCTGAATACGTTGTTCGCATCAGGATAACGGGCAAGCTTTAAAATGATGTCATCACCACTTTCTTCTGCAGACCGAAAATCCCAGCCCTTCCCAGATAAATCAAAAAGCACTTCCGCCGTTTCAGTATTGATTAACACTGGCGCATAAACCCAATGCGACATTCGCATCTCACTGGGGTTGATATCCAGTGTTAACTTACCATTTTGAAAAAACAGCTTAGTGTCCATAAACAGTCCCTGAGTAACAAGTTTCACAAGCGATAGGCCGATAGCTTGTATATTGAACCCCATATCCATTTGTTGTCCATACCGCATCACTTCTAACACGAACCGTTTACGCTCATTACCATCAGGCAAAACCGTTAAACGCTTAAGCGAAAAAAAGACAAAAAAAAGCCTGCTCAATGAGCAGGCAAAGACATATTTCAAGCGTCCCTTTCGGGGAAGTACATTACCGCGCTAGCGGGAAAAACCTGGCATATTCATGCAAAAACATCAATATGCTACTTGAGTCTAAACACGCCAAAAAAGGCGATACAAAGGTTGATGGATGATGGAAACTTAAACTTTAAGGAGGGTTAGGCCTTAAAGCTCATGGCGAATAAACCGCCACGCAAAACATCAGTGTTAAACCAAGTGTTTTGCCAATAAATATGGTTGTTGCCTGTATAAGACATAGTCAATACTCCTAAATTAGTTGTGATTAAGTACTCTAGTGAAGCTTGGCTCGGTTCCTTGGAACTAGAGATTCTCATATCCGTTGAGACGACTTGTCACTCAGGTCCTTGGAGAAAAATATCCATCCTGGATAGACTAGAGAGGAAAGGCATAGTGCCTAATCCACGAAAACAATTATATGGATTTGTAGTTTTATTACAACCTTTATTTGTATTTTTTTTGATTAAGGCTTTTTAATGTAATTAAATTACACAATTATAGTGAGGTTAATGGCGACCTGCTTCACAGAAAAACAGAAATAACCCTGTAAATATCTAATAAATAAGATATTACAGAATTATTTCTATTTGTTACTAGGGCGTGTTGACGTTTCGAGATTAAATTTTGTTCGCTCTGGCAAGCTCGTGATCGCGAAACGAGGAGTGACGTGTAGTTATTCTACTCAAATGACGAGTGACAAAGAGCAAGAGCTTGCCAGACGAACCCTTCGGGCAGCGTTTGGCTGGCATTTCTGCTGCGTTATCGCCCGTTTATGTAGAATAACTACACCGCACGGGCTTTACCTTGCATAAAAGCCAGCCAACTCGCTGCAAAAATAACCCTGAAACGTCAACACGCCCTACCCGTTAGCGATTGATCAGATATTGATACAAGCCCACCAGCGGACTCGCTGTAGGTTTGCCGTAGAGCGGATCACCTTCTGTTGCACTGCCTGCAATATCTAAGTGTGTGTAAGCCAAGGGAATAGGGGCATTAACCCCATGATCAAATAGCCCCGACGCTTTCAGTAAAAACGCCGCGGGATACTGATGTCCACGGGCGGTAATCGATGATGGCGCATTATTGGAAGATAATATTTCAGCAGCGCCTGACACATCGCGGATCTTAGCGAAGTCTTCATGGCGTAATGTAGACACTTCAAAGGGCTCACCCCATTGAGTCGCCTGCTGCTGTAAAGTGACAGCGCATTGCTGTGAACTTGCCACTGAGTTTTCCACCGCCGCAGGATAACTGCCATAACAACGTACGACATGACCTGTGAGTGTTGCTACCGAAAACATCTCAGGCTTCACCGCCGAAACGGCTTTGATGCGTAAATGGCTCAGTAAATCCGCCAGCACTAAGCGCCCTTCGGCATCCGTATTACCAATTCGTACCCGCACACCCGCATGGCTCGTAATAATTTCATCGGTCACGAAGGCTTCGCTGCCTATGCTGTTACGCACTAAACCTAACTCGGCAATCACTCGAATACCTTTAGGCTTTAGCATTGACAGAGTTTTAAATAGCCCCGCCACGGCAGAAGCGCCGCCTTTATCACGACTCATACCCGCCATAGCGCCGCCGACTTTCAGATCGGCGCCGCCGGTATCGTAAATCACGCCCTTACCCGCAAACAGGAAAGTGCGAGTCACTTGACCCTCTGGCAGATACTCTAGTTTCACCACGCGAGGCTGATGACGACCGACGGCAAAAGAAGAACGCGCCACAGCACTGAGTAGCGGATAATCACGCTCTAAAATATCTCTGTCTTCTACCACTGCGGTTTTGATCACGCTGCCCGCTAAGGATTGCAGACAATAATCGGCAAAGGCTTTAGCCGACATGCGCTCAGGTTCAGTACCACACAAATCCCGCGCTAATACGCGGCCAGCTTCTAAGGCATTGAGCAAATTGCTGTTATGGGTTGATGAAGATAATAACCCGATGGCCTCAAATGCAGGTGTTAAGCCCGTCGCTTCACGCAGCTCTAAGGTTTGCCACAGTTCTTGACCGCAAGCTAATGCTGCGACTTCAGAGGCAAAACTAAAACGTGAGTCCTTCGATGGCACTACATATAACAACGGACGTTTTGCGCCTGCGTCTTTTGCAATGGCAATCGCCGCCCTTGCAGCATTAGCATAGACTCGCACGTCCACATACTCGTCATTCACTTGGGTGACAGGGGCAATGATCAAACGCCCTCCCGCAAGCCCTGGGGCAAACAGTAATGTCGGGCTCTTACCCACGCGCTTATCCACGTGGGCACCGTGCTGAGCCAATAAACCTATCTCATCAAAACCGATAGAATCCAGATCGGGCGTCACCACCACAACCGCATCCCAGCCTTCACCATCAAAAATGGCATTTTCTGCTTTTACATCAACGAAGTTAACTTGAAACATGACCCATCCTTTTTCATTATTGTGCCTGCATTATTCCCGCTCTATCGCTTAATTACCAATCTAAAAGTGGTACCGACACTCCCAGAAAAAATCGAACTGGAAACTTTGGCTGCCAGCTCACCAAAAGCCTGTGACGCTGAGATTATTTGGCTGCACAGAATGTGGTAGAATGGCCGCAAATTTGCCCTATACCCACAAGACCTTATGAGGGACACTCAAGTGACAGCCTTAAGTCAGTTATACCCGCAGCCATTATGGCAATGGTTCGAACAAATTTGCGCGATTCCCCATCCATCTAAGCATGAGCAAGCCTTAAGCCAGCACATTCAAGCGTGGGCTAAAAGCAAACAACTTGCCGTCGTTGAGGATGCCGTTGGCAACGTGATCATCCGTAAACCTGCGACGCCGGGTATGGAAGATCGTAAAATCGTGGTTATTCAAGCCCATATCGATATGGTGCCACAAAAAAATGCCGATAAAGTGCATGATTTTACTAAAGATCCTATCGAAGCTTATGTCGATGGCGATTGGGTTAAAGCCAAGGGCACAACCTTAGGTTCAGATAACGGTATTGGCATGGCATCGGCTTTAGCCATTTTAGGCTCTGATGATATCAAGCACGGCCCATTAGAAGTGCTGCTGACGATAGATGAAGAAGCGGGCATGACAGGCGCCTTCGGTTTACAGGCGGGCATGTTAGACGCTGACATTCTGATCAATACCGACTCAGAACAAGAAGGTGAAATCTACATGGGCTGCGCCGGCGGTGTCGATGCTCAAATCACCCTGCCTATGGTGTGGCAAGCCTCTGAGCAAAGTTACTCAGCCTTTAGCCTGCACTTATCTGGCTTAAAAGGGGGTCACTCTGGGGTGAACATTCACTTAGGTCGTGGCAATGCCAACAAGCTATTGGCGCGTTTCCTCTTTGAAAACGCAGATGATTTAGCGTTGGAGTTGACCCAATTTAGCGGCGGTTCACTACGTAATGCGATTCCACGGGAAGCCAACATCAGCTTTATGTTGCCAGAAGAAAACGTCAGCGCCTTAAACGAAAAAGTCGCTGAGTTTGAAGCGCTTATCCGCACCGAATTAGCCATTGCCGATCCCGATATGCGTTTAGTGTTAAACACTATCCCAACGCCAAAACGTGTGATGAGCGAAAACAGCCAAAATACCCTGATCGATTTGCTGCATGTGTGTCCGAACGGCGTGATCCGCATGAGTGATGAAGTCGAAGGTGTGACTGAAACCTCACTCAACGTTGGCGTTATCAACACTAACGATGAAGAAGTCACTATCCTGTGCCTTATCCGCTCGCTGATCGATTCTGGCCGTACTCAAGTCGAAGGCATGTTAACTGCGCTGACCAACTTAGCCGGAGCCGATATCGATTTAAGCGGTGCTTACCCAGGCTGGAAGCCAGATAACAGCTCACCTGTAATGGCAATAGTGCGCGAAACCTATCAAGACATTTACCACAAAGAGCCAGTGATCATGGTGATCCATGCGGGTCTCGAGTGTGGTCTATTCAAGAAACCCTATCCAGACATGGACATGGTCTCGATTGGCCCCACCATTCGCTATCCACACGGTCCAGACGAAATGGTAAACATCACCACAGTCGGCCAATATTGGACATTATTATTAGCCGTACTCGAGCGCATTCCAGTCAAGGCTTAATGTTCTAACCTTACCCTAGCTCACTCAATTCAAGGCCATATCTGCTCAAGTCAGATGTGGCCTTATTTTTTACCGCGGATTCTATTTGTGTAGAAATGCCATCGATAAAATTTTTATGAAAGAACTGAATAACTTGAATTTTCTACTATAGTTGTTCTGTCTGACCCTAACGTATTTTTGCTTATCGCGCTTTTAGAGATAACCGCTTTCCCCTTCAATACTGTGACCTTAAGGAATAGAGATCATGAAATTTGGTAAAATCTTGTCAGCCGCTGCACTACTGCTCAGCAGTAACCTCAGTTTCGCCGAAGAAGTCCCCAAAGCCGTTATAGACCTAGCCGATTCACTGATGCCATTAGGCAGAGAAGTGGTACTGGTGAATGCTGTTAAAGCGCAAAATGCCCAAGGCAAAAGCTTAGATTCAATCAAAACATTAGATGAAAAATGGATTGCCACCGCAGGTATTGATGACTTTATGTCATCCCTGATGAACAACGAAGCGGCTAAGTTTCTCACGACCTTCGAAGCCAGCAAACCTTACTACCAAGAAATTTTCCTCATGGACAATCAAGGCGCGAACGTCGCCATGATCAGTAAAACTTCAGATTATTGGCAGGGTGATGAGGATAAATGGCAAAAATCCTTCGCCAATGGCAAAGGCGATAAACACATAGGTCCGGTCAAATTTGACGAGAGCTCCCAAGCCTATCTAGTACAAATTTCTATTCCAGTGATGGATGGCGATGCTGCAATTGGTGCTATCACGATTGGGATCAACCTAGATCAATTTGGACTCTAATTACCAGAGAACGCCAGTGATGGGCTGCATCCTCTTACCACAGAGGTTATTGCGGCTCTCACCTTTTCAGTGCATCAATCAAGGAGGGCGTGACTATGGAATGGTATAAAGATCTATCCGTTAATCAGAAACTGACTTATCCGAGTCTGCTACTCGCTGGCGTAGTCATCTTCGCCTCTTCAACTGGCATTTTAGGACTCAAAGCCTTAAATCACAGCGCGAATACACTCGCGCTTGAATACTTACCTAGCCAATCTGAGCTACTACAGGCCGATAAAGAGCTTTATCAAGCTCAAGTGGCCGAGCGCAGCCTGATGTTTGTTAACGTGGGCACAGACTCTTACAACGACCTTTTAAAGCAGCACACTAATAGTATCTCTCTGGTTAAAGAACATATTGATAAATTTGCCGATGTGACCACAAGTCCCATCGCTAAAGATAAGCTCAATGAATTAAATCACAGTTTCGATACTTGGCGAGCGACAACCACAGAAATCAGTAATCAACGCACCCAAAATGGCCGTAACGGTAGAACGACGGCGATTGATCTTAGTTTCGGTCAAGCAGCAACGCAATTCGAGCAACTACACCAGAACATTAATCATTTAATCAATGATTTAAATAGTAATACTACCGCAGCGATAGCCCAAGTAGATGATGATGCCAATCATGGACAACAGATGCAGTTAATTGCCTTAGCCATCAGTCTCTTGATCTGTATACTCTTTATCGTTGCACTGCCTAAACTCATCAGCAAACCGCTGGCGGTTTTACTCGCAAAAATCCACGACATTACCGATGGTGATGGCGATTTGACCGAACGAGTCCACTTAACCTCTAAAGACGAGCTTGGTGATCTCGCCAAGGCATTCAATCATTTTCTCGATAACTTACACGGTATTATCTCGCAATTTAAACAGTCTACATCAGAGCTCAACACCGCTGCCGAAGGTCTAGCCAAAACCAGCGCATCAGCAAAACATACCTTGATGGATCAACAAGCTGCCACCCACAGAATCGCCGATGCCAGCGATCATATTGCCGCCTCAGTACAAGAAGTATCAGTCAGTGCCAGTCATGCCGCCGATGCCGCTAAACAAGCCGACGTATTTACCGCCGACGGTCAGGCAAGAGTGAAAAAAACCATCAATGTGATTCGTGAACTTGCGGGAGATGTAGGCACGGCAGAAATGCAGATCAATAAACTCGAACAGGAAGGCCAACATATCGGCCGCGTGCTTGAGGTGATTCAAGCCATTGCCGAACAGACGAATCTATTAGCCCTTAACGCCGCAATTGAAGCGGCGCGCGCGGGCGAACAAGGACGCGGGTTTGCAGTGGTTGCCGATGAAGTGCGATCCCTTGCCTCTAAGACTCACCAATCAACCGAAGAAATTAAATTGATGATCGCCAATGTGCAAAATGGCACTCAAAGCGCTGTGGCAGCGATTAATATCGGTAATGAAAAAGCTATCTCAAGCGTAGAAGCCGCCAGTAATGCCGGTGAAGCCTTAGCGCATATTGCAGAAATGGTCAGCCAAATTAGTGAGATGAACAATCAAATCGCCCTCGCGGCTAAAGCGCAAACCACTATGGCCAACGAGAGTCATCAAAATATTCAACACATTGCCGAACAGTCGGAGGAAAGTCTACGAACCACTGATGAAATCTACGCAGCAAGCGTACAACTCTCGTCAATGGCGAGTAATCTCACGGCGCTGGTCAGCCGCTTTAAACTGTAATTTTTGAGGGTGAAAGCTTTTATATAAGTTACCTTTTGTAAATCAGTGATGTTTGAAAAGTCCCCTCTAACGAATAAGGGAGCATAAACCTGTCGCAGTGATTATCTGAATTCAGGTGCTCCCTTATATTTAAACAGCAAAGCTAGCACCGATTAGCAGCGCTTAACCACTAAGCCTCTTGCCGCGCGTAAGTTGACTAACATAGGTAACATCAACGCAAGGATCACTATCAGCATCCCTACCAATTGAATTTCCGTCACCGCCTGCCCCATGGCTAACGCCGTTAATGCTGCAAAAACGGGCACGAGATTAAAAAAAATCGATGCCTTAGCGGGGCCAAGCGCCTTAACACCGTTAATCCAAAACAGATAACCGAGCACAGTGGCGAACAAACCTATGTAGAGCACGCTAGAAAAAGCCGTTGCCGACAGTTCCATCAACTCCAGCCAAGGGTGAAACTCACCTCGGCCAAGCCCAACCACGGATATAGACACACTGGCAGCTATCATACTCAGCAAGGTAAATGGCAATACAGGCAACCAATGGCCGACCCGTTGCGAACAAATGGTATAACCACTCCACGCCAACATGCCGGCGGCAATCATCACATCACCTTGGTTAAAACTAAAGTTGAGCAACTGCTGCACACTACCGTTAGTGATCACTAGCAGTACGCCCGCCAATCCGCCCACTAAGCTAAACACTTGTTGTCTACTGAGCCATTCACGCTGTAATAGCCCATTGACGATTGAAGTCACCAACGGGCTGAGCGCCATAATCAAGGCGCCATTGGCGGCAGAGGTGTGCTGCAGGCCATTAAATAACGCCAGATTTAAGCCGCCCACACCAATCACACCCACTAACGCTATGGCAATATATTGCGTCAAACTCAATTTGGGCCAAACCTGACGAGTAAAAACGATATATAACGCTAGAGTCACAGCCGCAATGGTAAAACGCCAGAATACGAGGGATTCCCCTGACATCTCCTCCAGCACTCGCTTAGCAATCGGAAACACACTGCCCCAGCTAAAAACGCAAATCAGTAGACAAACGAATGTCATGTAAGGTGTATGGGATTTCATATCGGCCTCTAGGGAGGTAATTGGGATTGGGCTTAGTTTATAAGTTTCATATATTATTAAAACGCACAAAATTGAGAGCTTAAATTCCAAATATGAAACTTAATTATTCCTTAGACGATATGCGCTTATTTTGGGTAGTGGCACAGCAAGGGAGTTTTAAGCTCGCGGCGCAGCACTTAGGCATTCCACCTTCAACCTTAAGCCGTCGAATCAATCTGTTAGAACAATCCTTAGGTCTGCGTTTACTGCACAGAGACGCCCATAGAGTCAACCTTACCGCCACAGGTCAGCGGTATCTCGAACGCTGCGGCCCGCTATTTATCGAGTTAAACCAGGTATCTGGTGAGTTGCATGCGGATAAACATCAAGCGGTTGGCAAATTGCGGATCTCGGCGCCCATCAATACAACCTATCGCTGGCTGGGTGAATCACTCAACGCCTTCCAACGGCATTATCCCAATATTGATATCGATTTAAGTCTGTCGAACATGAATATCGATGTCAGTGAAAACGCCATCGATATCGCCTTTCGAGTGGGCGAACCTAAAGATCCCGATTGGATTGCAAGGCCACTTACCGCGATTAGCTTTGTACTTTGCACCAGCACATCGGCAACCCAGTGGCATGCGCTGCAATCCATTGAAGAGCTGGAACAGCATCCGGTTATCATCGCCAAGCCCACAAAAACGTGGCGTTTACAGCACAATCGCACAGGGCAAAATGTCGAGTTTGAACCAAGGGGGAATATCAAATTAGCCGTCGATGATATGGCGATTGCCTGTCAGGCCGTGGTGGCGGGGCTTGGGATTGGACTCATACCCATCAGCATGGCGAGTGAACAGATACGAAGTGGCAAACTCATTCAAATACTGCCCGAGTGGCAAGGTATTCCGCGTACCGCCTACTTGATGTATCGCGATCGAGACAACCTGCCCTTACGAGTCAGACTGTTAATTGATTTTATGTTGGCGAATCCACCCGAGGCTTATTGAGCCAATGCAGGCATAAGTCTGCGGCTTATCGACTCAATAAACGGCTAGAGTGCTAAATCCAGCTGAGTCTGGCCGTTTAAGCTTGTGGCGACGACAAGAGTAGAATCGGTAAGGCCAACTGAAATCCCTAATAGACGAATGCCACGGCCTTCTTGCCTTTCGATTGCCTGCGCGAGTAGCTCATAGAACATTACAATCGAGACTTCATCGCTGCGGTGCTCAATTGTAGTCTGCTTGAAATCGTTAAACTTAAGTTTGACCACCTGTTTATGTATTTTGCGTTCCTTAGCACTGCGACTTAAACGCAACGACAGTTCTTGGATCAAACTCGGCATCACCTGCTGGCACTGCTCTAAGCTATAAATATCCTTTGCTAACGTGGTTTCAACACCCACTGATTTGCGCTCTCTGTCGGCAGAAATACCCCTTTCATCTATGCCTTGGGAACGCTCAATCAACACACCACCAAACTTACCGAATCGCGCTAAGAGCTCAGGTTTAGAATAAGCTTGCACATCGCCACAGGTATTGAGCCCGAGCGAAGAGAGCTTTTCGGCGGTGACTTTGCCAACACCGGGAATTTTACGCAGCGATAAGGTCTTAACAAACTCAGAAAGCGTCTCTGGCGTAATGACATATTGGCCGTTTGGCTTGTTCAGATCCGAGGCGACCTTAGCTAAAAATTTTACTGGTGCGATACCCGCCGATGCGGTTAAACCCGTTTCGGCTAAGATATCGCGACGAATCGCTTGGGCAATCAAGGTCGCAGAGCCCTTATATTGTTGGCACTCACTCACATCCAAATAAGCTTCATCTAAGGAAAGCGGCTCAATTAATTGGGTATAGCGGGAAAATATTTCACGAATTTGTAGCGACACTTCTTTGTAAACTTGCATCCGACCCGGAACTAAAATCAGCTCAGGGCATAACTTAAAGGCATAAGCCGTTGCCATTGCTGAACGTATACCGAATTTACGTGCCTCGTAACTGCAAGTACTGATAACACCGCGACGGTCGCTACTCCCCCCCACGGCTAAAGGCTTGCCACGGTACTCAGGAAAGTCGCGCATTTCCACTGCAGCAAAATAGCAGTCCATATCGATATGAATAATTTTTCGCACGTTGAATTCCTCCAACGCCAAAATACTGTATATAAAAACAGTAATCAAGTATTCCTGATAGATTTGGGGCCAATAAGATGTGGCCTAGCGCTGAAAAAGAGAACAAGACAAGTGTGAGGAACAACAGACATGCTTAATAACTGAGTTTCCTAGGCCATTACACTCAGTGGCCTAGGTATTTACTCAACCTAACAATCTAAGGCTCACATCTTAGTTTGCAGGTAGTTTTGCAGCCCAACACGGTCGATAAGCCCAAGTTGTTTTTCGAGCCAATACATATGGTCAGACTCTGTATCGTCGAGTAATACTTCAAGGATTTCGCGGGTCTGGTAATCTTGCTTCTGCTCACACAGTGCAATCACTTTGCGCAAATCGTCCGCGACCTTGTATTCGTAGGCGAGATCATTACGTAGCATCTCTTCTACATCTTTACCTATGTTCAATGCCTCACGGGCGGCAACATTGGGTGTACCTTCGAGGAATAAAATGCGCTGCACTAATTTGGCTGCATGGGCTTTCTCATCATCTGACTCATGGGCGATACGCTCATAGAGTTCATTCAGGCCCCAATCTTCATACATATGGGCATGGACAAAATACTGATCCATTGCCGAGAGTTCTCCCGTTAGGAGTCGATTTAACGCATCGATAACGTCTTTATCGCCTTTCATATCTTGCTCCTATTGGTCGCTAATTTGCGATTGTAGATAATTTTGAATACCGGTTAGCGTAATGAGCTCTTGCTGCGACTCGAGCCAATCTAAGTGCTCTTCTTCGTCTTCGAGAATATCTTCCAGCAGATCGCGGCTCACATAGTCCTGTTCGGCTTCACACAAGCTAATCGCATCACGCAGCAATGTAAGCTGCTCTTGCACCATGGCCAGATCGCAGTCGAGCATCTCTTGGCTATGTTCACCAATGCGAAGTTTTTCGAGTTGTTGCAGATTAGGCAGACCTTCCAAAAACAGCACCCGCTCGATGAGCTTATCGGCGTGCTTCATATCTTGGATGGATTTTTTGTATTCGACGTGGTTTAACTTCTCTAAGCCCCAATGTTTAAACATGCGGGCATGGAGGAAATATTGATTGATGGCGGTCAACTCACAGGTAAGCACCCGATTCAGTTGCCCAACCACTTTAGGATGACCTTTCATAAGTTACTATCCTTGGTAAGCGTGAAAAGATTGATCTAAATCAAGCTTCTAGCCTAGTACAATTTATCTACCAACTCAAATTATCTTTATATTTCACTCACTTAATGATGAAAAGCATTCTCATTCCTGCTTAGATTAACTTGCTATCCCACTCTAATCCCAAGGATAAATCTCAAATGATTAACCCGTGTAAGAAAATACGAGGCAAAAAATAGCCCCCTAAATTGGAGGCTATGATCGAATCAAGACTATTTAGATAATGCGGTCTTTCGTTAACTTCTCACGACGCGCTTCTTCAGCGGCCATACGACGTTTACGTTTGTCACAAGGGTCATCACAATCACACGCTTTTTCAATCCCTAGAACACCTAAACCGCCACAACTTCCTTCAACGGCTTTGCGCTTGATGAGATAACCAATCGACATGAGCAAAAAGAAGACTAACAAGATCACAAATGCCGCGATAAAAGAGGTCATGGTTTACTCCAAAAACTAAATAAGGAAAGGCTTGAAGGCGTCGCTGTAATAAACCTTAAATCCGTCGCCTTGCTTTTCGATTAGCATTATCGCCAAGTGTTCCTTCTTGGCAAGCTCCAATGATGCTTCTGTGCCCAAAACCATCATGGCCGTCGCAAAACCGTCGGCCGTCATACAATTTTGATGCAATACAGTCACGGATGCTAACTTATGATTTATCGGTAAACCAGTACGCGGATCGATTATATGCGTAAAACGTTGGCCGTCTTCTTCATAATAATTACGATAGTCACCAGAGGTCGCCATCGCCATAGTACCAGGTGCAATAACCTGCTGTACGGCTTCAGAGCCATCATTGGTCGGTTGCTCTATCGCAACACGCCAAGAGCTTCCATCACCTTTGGCACCTTTGATACTCAGTTCGCCACCGATTTCAACTAAATACCCTGTCGCGTGGTATTTATCAAGAATGGAAGCGATCTTATCAACCCCAAATCCCTTCGCGATTGATGATAAGTCTACATATAAATGGGTGTTGTGCTTACTTAGACGGTTGCCTTCAATGGAAAGTTCACTAATCCCTGTTTTGGCTTTAGCCGCATCAATATCAGCCTGTGTCGGAACTTTCGTTGGACGCTTATCAGGTCCAAACCCCCACAGATTAACTAAAGGACCTAAGGTAATATCAAGTGCCTTATCCGTCACTTGATATAAACGTATTCCCTCTTGCACCACTTTTATGGTATCCGGTGAGACTTCAACGCTTTGCTCCAATGGCAATTGGTTGAAACGGGATAATTCTGAATTAGGCCGATACGTCGACATCTGGTCATTGACTAGCTCAAGGGCTAAATCAATCTCCGCTTGAAGTAACTGCGCCGTCGGCATCTTCTCATTCGGGACGACTTTAATGTGATAAGTCGTGCCCATAGTGCTGCCGGCCAACGAAATGACTTCGTTTTGCTTTGAACAGGCTGAAACAAAAAAGGCCAGTCCCACGAGGACTAGCCAGTTAAATGAATACTTTAACGCTGAGGTATTGATCTTTAAGGTCTGAAACATAGTGACCTACTACTCTTATTTGGGCCCTTAAATGCAAAAGTTGCAGATGAAAGGTTAACCTCAACATCTGCAACTTTTCTATCTAGGACTAATGAACATTAGCCGCCGAAGTCATCCAACAGGATGTTTTCGTCTTCGACACCAAGATTTTTCAACATACCAATGACGGCAGCGTTCATCATTGGAGGTCCACACATGTAGAACTCACAATCTTCTGGAGCATCATGGTTTTTCAGATAGTTTTCATACAATACGTTATGAATAAAACCTGTGTAACCATCCCAGTTATCCTCTGGTTGAGGATCTGAAAGTGCCACATGCCATACGAAGTTATCATTCTCAGCCGCTAGGCCGTCGAAGTCTTCTACGTAGAACATTTCACGCTTAGAACGTGCACCGTACCAGAAGCTCATCTTACGTTTAGACTGAAGACGCTTCAGCTGGTCGAAGATATGTGAACGCATTGGCGCCATACCCGCACCACCGCCGATAAACACCATTTCTGCATCAGTATCTTTCGCGAAGAATTCACCGAATGGACCAGATATAGTGACTTTATCACCCGCTTTTAAGCTCCAAATGTAAGATGACATCTTACCGCAAGGCAGTGTCAAGTTACGTGGTGGAGGCGTAGCAATACGCACGTTCAGCATAATAATGCCGAACTCTTCTGGGTAGTTAGCCATTGAGTATGCACGGATAGTTTCTTCATCAACCTTAGATTCAAGATTGAAGAAACCGAAGTGTTCCCAGTCGCCACGGTATTGTGCAGGTACATCAAAATCTGCATATTTAATATGATGAGCTGGTGCTTCGATTTGAATATAACCGCCAGCACGGAATGGTACAGACTCGCCATCAGGAATTTGCAGCTTCAGTTCTTTAATGAAAGTGGCTTTGTTATCGTTAGAGATAACTTCACATTCCCATTTCTTGATACCGAAGATTTCTTCGTCAAGCTCGATTTCCATATCGTTCTTAACGTTAACCTGACAAGAAAGACGACAACCTTTACGGGCATCACCTTTGCTGATGTGGTCAAGTTCCGTTGGCAGAATATCGCCGCCGCCAGACTTAATCACCACGCGACATTGGCCACATGAGCCACCGCCACCACACGCACTCGATACGAAGATACCGCTGTTAGCCAAAACGCCTAACAACTTACCGCCCGCACCGGTTGTAATCGCTTTTTCAGGATCGTCATTAATGCCGATCGTGATGTCACCACTAGCCACTAACTTAGACTTAGCGAATAAAATCACTAATACTAAGATGAGGACGATAGCAGTAAACATACTCACACCGAGGTAAACCTCGAGCGGAGTAGATTTAAAAATACCAAGAATATCCATTAACTTATCCTTAGAAGGTCCAATTCAAGAAGCCGTTATGTGTCTCTTACAGAGACACACCTGAAAACGACATGAAACCTAAGGCCATCAAACCAGCGGTGATAAAGGTAATCCCTAAACCACGTAGGCCGTTAGGCACGTCGGCATACTTCAGCTTCTCACGGATACCGGCCATCAATACGATAGCTAATGCCCAACCCACTCCTGAGCCGAAACCAAACACCACACTCTCGCCTAGCTTGTAGTCACGCTCAACCATGAATGATACCGCACCGAAAATCGCGCAGTTCACTGTGATCAAAGGTAAGAAAATACCTAATGCGTTGTACAAAGGTGGAAAGTACTTGTCCAGTGCCATTTCCAGAATTTGAACCAAAGCCGCAATCACACCGATAAAGGTAATGAATTTCAAGAAGCTTAAGTCAGCTTCAGGTGCGCCAGCCCAAGCAAGTGCACCAGGAGCTAGCAGCCCTTGATAGATAACTTGGTTTGCTGGGACAGAGATAGTTAACACTACAACTACCGCAATCCCTAGGCCCATGGCGGTAGTAACTTTCTTAGACACAGCCAAGAAAGTACACATACCTAGGAAGAAGGCCAGTGCCATGTTTTCAATGAAAACAGAGCGAATTAACAGGCTAATATAATGTTCCATCGCACTTACCCTTTTGCTTCAACTTGCTCTGGCTTATAGGTACGAATAATCCAAATCAAAACACCGATCAGGAAGAACGCACTCGGAGGCAGTAGTAGCAGACCGTTTGGTTGGTACCAGCCGCCATCAGAGATCTTGTGCAGGATTTCAACACCGAACAGAGAACCGTTACCAAACAGTTCACGTACGAAGCCAACAGCTAACAGAATCGCACCGTAACCTAAACCGTTACCGATACCATCCATAAAGCTCATCATTGGCGGTGTTTTCATCGCGTAGGCTTCGGCACGACCCATTACGATACAGTTCGTAATAATCAGACCGACGAATACCGACAGCTGCTTAGAGATCTGATAAGCATAAGCCTGCAGCAATTGGTCAACCACGATTACCAAAGAGGCAATAATGGTCATCTGTACGATAATACGCACACTGCTTGGAATATGATTACGGATCATTGAGATAAACAGGTTCGAAAACGCAGTTACCGCAGTTAACGCCAACGCCATTACCAATGCAGTTTCGAGCTTGCTCGTTACCGCTAATGCACTACATACACCAAGTACTTGTAAAGCAATCGGGTTGTTGTTGACTATAGGTCCGGTCAGAACCTGTTTCAGTTCTTTAGCGTCAGACATTAGTTGAGACCTCCATTGCGTGCTTTTTCAATGAAACTCGCAAAACCTTCTTTACCCAACCAGAATGTCAGTGAATGTTGTACACCGTTACTCGTTAAGGTTGCGCCAGATAATGCATCTACACCGTACTCAGTGCTAGCAACAGTTGGGTTTTTCGTTACGCTGATAGCGAGTTTACCTTGCTCATCAAATAACTTTTTGCCATGCCATTTCGCTTTCCACTGAGCATTTTGCACTTCGCCACCTAAGCCCGGCGTTTCGCCGTGCTCGTAGTAGACTAAGCTTTGCACTGTGTTTAGGTCAGCATCCATAGCAAGGAAGGCATACATAGTAGACCATAGGCCATAACCATGGATTGGCAGAATGACACTGGTTAATTTACCTTGGCCGTCACGAACAAGATAAACTACAGCCTTATCAGCAACACGTTTCACTGAAGCGATGTCATTCTCAGGTACAAATGAGGTTTTCACATCACGAGACGCTTTACGTTGATCATAAGTGTCAGCATCAACACCCTCAACCCAAGCACCCGTTTTCAAATCGACCAGTTTAGCTTCGATGTGTTTGCCGTATGTATCCAGAATTTGCGCTTTGGTCACTTTGCCAGCTTTAGTATCGATAAGACCAGCGGCTTCCAGAATGTACTTTTGCTTATCAAGCAGTTTATTTTCTGCTTGAGTCGGTCTCAGTAACACTGCTGCAGTAGACACAAATATCGCACAAATTAGACACAGGCCAACGACGATAAATAAGGTTCTGCCGAACGAATCTTTATTACTAGCCACGGGCAATCCTCCGCTTGATATTTGCCTGAACCACGAAGTGGTCGAACAATGGCGCGAACAAGTTAGCAAACAAAATTGCCAACATCATGCCTTCAGGGAATGCAGGGTTAATCACGCGGATAAACACAGCCATTGCACCGATCAAGATACCGTATGCCCATTTAGCTTGGTTAGTAAATGACGCTGACACTGGGTCTGTCGCCATGAACATCATGCCAAACGCAAAACCACCTAACACTAAGTGCCAGTACCAAGGCATTGCAAACATTGGATTAGTGTCACTACCGACAACGTTAAGCAGCGTAGAAATGGCAATCATGCCCACCATTACACCGCCAACGATACGCCATGAAGCGATACGCGTGTAGATGATGACCAAACCACCTAACAGAATCGCTAATGTAGACACTTCACCCACTGAACCTGGAATGAAACCGAAGAACGCATCCCACCAGTTTTGGTTAATTGCGTAATCTAAAGTGCCAGACGCCGCTTGGCTCAGTGCAGTTGCACCTGAGTAACCGTCAGCCACAACCCATGAGGTATCACCTGACATATTCAACGGATAAGCGAAGAACAAGAAGGCACGACCCGCTAGTGCTGGGTTTAAGAAGTTACGCCCTGTACCACCGAACACTTCTTTCGCCACGACCACACCGAAGGTGATACCCAGCGCCACCATCCATAATGGGATAGTTGCTGGCAGCGTTAAAGCGAACAGGATAGAGGTAACGAAGAAACCTTCGTTGACTTCATGACCACGGATAGAGGCAAACAGCACTTCCCAGATACCACCGACGGCGAAGGTCACCGCGTAGATAGGTAGGAAGAAACAGGCGCCATACCACATCAGCGCAGGCCAGCCAGAGTTTGCCGTCAGTTCGGTACCGAACATGCTGAACAAGCTCACTTGCCATACGTCAGGAGTAGCAAAACCAGCCACTAAAGCTAATTGAGCTTGTAAACCTACGTTGTACATACCCACGAACATCGCGGGGAAAGCACAAGCCCAAACCGTAATCATCATACGTTTTAGGTCGAGGTTATCGCGAACATGGGTTTTGCCCTTGTTCACTTTACCTGGGGTATAAAAAATCGTGTATGCCGCTTCGAATAGGGCATAAAACTTTTCGTATTTACCGCCTTTTTCAAAGTCGGGTTCAATACGTTCGAAAAAATCTTTCAAGCTCATTAGCCTTCCCTCTCGATCGTATCTAGACAGTCACGCAGATATGAACCGTAGTCATACTTGCCTGGACATACGAACGTACACAGTGCGAGATCTTCTTCATCTAACTCTAACGCGCCTAACGTAGCAGCACCGTCAAAGTCACCTGAAATCAAGTCACGCAACAACATAGTAGGAAGAATGTCCAATGGCATTACACGCTCATAGTTACCAATTGGCACCATAGCGCGGTCTGAACCACCTGTACTGGTCGTCATACTGAACAGACGAGAAGGAGCAAGATGTCCTAAGAATGCACGAGTGATAGAATATTTGTCTGAGCCTGGTAATACCCAGCCTAAAAATTCTTTCTCTGTACCTTCTTCTAACAGACTTACTTGAACATGGTAACGACCTAAATACCCTTGTGGGCCAACGGCTGTACGACCATTCAGAACAGAGCCTGAAATCAGACGAACATTGCCATCTAAGGCTTCACCTGCGGTTAATTCAGTCATGCTCGCGCCCACAACAGTGCGTACGAGTCTTGGCTTAGCCGCTTTAGGGCCTGCGATCGCAATAACACGTTCGGTATTGAGTTCACCCGTCGTAAATAGCTGACCAATTGCTATTACATCTTGGTAACCAATATGCCAAACGGTACGTTTTGCAGAGGCAGACAATAAGAAGTGAATATGAGTACCGACTAATCCTGCAGGGTGCACACCGGCAAATTCTTCAACTTGGGCGTTTGCGGCAGGAATATCAGCGCCAGGCGCTTTACAAAGGTAAACTTTACCGTCAGTAAGTCTTGCTAAGACCTTAAGACCATTAGCAAAATCTTCTTTATGCTCACGGATCACCACAACGGGATCAGCGGCAAGAGGTTGAGTATCTATTGCGGTTACAAAAATACCAGCAGCAGAAGAGTCTACAGCAGGAACTTTGCTAAAAGGACGAGTACGCAATGCTGTCCATAAACCTGATTCGATCAGATTGTCACGGACTAACTGCGAGTCGAGCGTATCGAGTGCAGTGGCATCATATTTAGCAAAGGCAACGCTTTCGTTTCCTTCCACTGCAATGACAACAGACTGCAGAACACGCTGGGCGCCCCGGTTAATGTCTAATATAGTACCACTGGCTAAAGCCGTATATTTAACGCCTAAATTCTTCTTATCTTCAAAAAGAACCTGGCCTTTTTGTACTTTATCGCCCACTTTGATTTTCATCGTTGGACGTAAGCCAATATACTCTTCACCCAAAGTAGCTACATGTTTAATGGCTGGGCCATTATGGATAACTTGCTCTGGTCCGCCTGCTATAGGCAGTTCCAATCCTTTCTTAATTGTAATCATATCCACAAGCACTACGTTTGAAGGAAAGACAATGCGCCGCGTTCCTGCTAAATACTTAGGTTTTAAACAAAACCTACTGCATTGAGCTAGCGCAGATTTATCACAGAAATGCGATCGCAATCACGCTGGTCGCGCGCATTTTACCCCAATTGACTTGGCATCGCCACGAAAATTATAGGTGATTTCAAACCTAAAATACGGATTGAAAAGAATCATGCGCTACGGCGTTCACCTTCCGACCTAGTGACTGATCAGAAAGAGAGAATATTACGGCCACTGGGTACTATAGCATTAATAATTAAAGATTTAATTTAGCAAAAAGTCGAAACATCCACTAAACACGGCTTAAATCGATCTTATTTGTTTCAATTGATTTAAATTCAAACGAAATAAAATTCAACTTAAAAGCGCCATTGATAACCTAAATAGCTAATACGTCCATTTTCCGATCGAATTCCGCTATTTGATGCTGTTGTGACTAATGTCTCATCTAAGAGGTTTTCTATCCGAAAATAAATCTCATGGTGACGGTTAAAATGATAATTCGCCGCTAAATCTACCCGCCATTGTGCGGCTACAGACTGTAATTGGGCGCCGAATTGGCCCATTTCGCGCTCCGATTGATAAAAGACATTCGCATGCAGTTCATATTCGTCATATTTCATCCCTGCACTCAACTGCAGTTGCTGCTCAGGTAACCAAGCCACCCTATCGCCAGCCACGACGCAGCCTTGGATTTCATTGCAGCTATTGGTTTGATACTCGGCATTTGAATACTGATAATTCAAGGCTAAAGGTAACTGCACGCTGCCCAGTTCCCACTGATAGCCAAGATTCAGCTCAACTCCTTTGGTCAGCACATCCACGACATTGCCTTGAACCCACAATCGACTGTCGGCACATTGGGTATACGCATCGCAATTGACATGCAGATTATCAAAATCTTGGACATAGGTTTTGATATCTGCACTAAAACGCTCGCTGGCATATTGGGCGCTGACTTGATATTGCAGCGACACTTGTGCCTCTTGCTCAATATTACCCGCACTCGCGGCGGTCCATGAGCGGCGAATATCCGTACTAAAGCGCCAATCTCCAGCATCATATAAAACACCGAGTTGTGGCATCCAATCGCTGTCGGAGAAATCAGCCGCATCCAGTCCTACATAAGCCAAATCGACCTTGCGATTGACGCTCACTTGTTCATAGGCAAGCGCGAGCTTTATCTGTAATTCGTCCCAATTAAACAAAGAATCGATTGCCGAAGTAAATGCTGTTGCATCGTCGGTATAGGCCAATAATGCATTTTGTGCATCACTCACTAAACTCAAGTCCTGCTGCCATAGACTCTGTTGATCGCCAAGGTGCATCTCGGCTTTATCCGTATGATAACGGGCGCTATAGATAATTTGATGGGCACCATACTGATTCACTGATTCAGTTTGTGCCCCAAAGGAGCTGAAATCATTGTCTTGTTGTAAAGAAGCCAGTGAGACGCCATCGACTGTCGGCTGACGTTCAAATGCGGCCAACGCAGCAAGACTCTGGGCATTGAGCATTTGCCCATCAAATTGATTGAGTTGGTTTAATTGCTGCGAATAGGACTGGTAGTAAAAGTCTGTGGTGACCTTATGCCCACCATTGAGCGTGACTTGGTGAGACAGTTGGTACTTATGATGTCGCCCCTGATGTTTATCCGCCGCAGTGGCCGAATACAAACTCATAGGATCTTGTTGCCAATCGGCCTGTGTTAATCCAAGTTGAGAGCGATAGCTATCATCATCGAGAAACTGGTAAGTAAACTCAGTCACCTGTGGACTTCTGGCGCCGAGTAAACTCGCGGCGTTGATTTTAAATAAGATGTCTGTCGTTTGGTGGTCTGTGTCTTGACCATTGAGCAAGTGATCTGCGCCGCTATTATCTGCATAATTAACCGCGAGTATCATGCCATACTCTTTTTGCTTAACTCCCCAATTCATATCGACACTGTAGTCTGAATCGGTATTGCCCTCGAGAGTCGCCTTACTATTCTCGGTCTGCTCAGCAACAGGTAAAGTTTGATAACTCACCACCCCAAACGCACCTTGCCCACCGACAGCCATATTTGCCATCGGGGTGGCAGTAACACTCTGTTGTTGCAGCAGATTAGGTAAGAGTTGTAATTGCGGTGCAGAATAAGGCGCAGGTGAGAAATACACTCTATCTTGTAATACCGCAATACCTTGAGTCGCGCTGCGCATGCTGATGCTCGCGGGATTTCCACTCAGATCCGCAGGCAAAACCGTCAAAGCCGTCAATTGACCTAATGCTAAACGATTAGACGTTGAATGAAATGTGTCATTGAGCTTGTTCAATTCAAGCATTTGACTGTGAAGATCATCGGCGAACGTTGTGCTAGAACAGGCAAGAGATACAGAAATTGCACAAAGTGATACAGTGAAGTAACGACTAGGCATACCAAGCTCCCAAAAACTTTGTTAGCGTACGGTGTTTTTGTTATTAACTTGTAAAATAGCTGAATTTGAATGAAAAAAAAAGCGACTCTCGTCGCTTTCTCTTATTTACTTCAGGAAACTGAATTTACTAACGAAGCACTCTCATACTATAAGAGTGCGAACAATTACAGGTTACCTAGAATTTCATCGCTTAATTTTAGATCGTCATTACGATTAACACTTACGCCTGCCGCAATAATATTACGGGCGATATCTTGTGCTTGCTCTAATGAATGCATCTCATACGTACCACATTGGTATTCGTTCAGCTCAGGGATTTCAGACTGCTCAACCACTTTAAGCACATCTTCCATCGCGGCTAACCACGCATCGGCCACTTGGCGCTCTGTGGGTTCACCAATCAAACTCATATAAAAACCGGTACGACATCCCATTGGCGAAATATCAATGATCTCAACATCGCTGCCATTTAAATGGTCACGCATAAAACCCGCAAACAAATGCTCTAGAGTATGAATTCCACGCTCACTGAGGATCTCTTTATTCGGTGCGCAAAAACGTAAATCAAATACCGTAATGGCATCGCCCTTTGGCGTGCTCATATGCTTAGCGATACGAACCGCAGGGGCATTCATCCGAGTATGGTCGACGGTAAAGCTATCAAGTAATGGCATAGGGATCTCCAAATTCTCAGGGCGACATCAACGCCACTGTAACTGTCTATTTATGGCTTGCAAGCATAACACCAAATGAATTACGCCGATAACAAGATAATCTAAGATGAAATCATCTCATATAAATCAGATGCTAATGTGACAGTTTGCAGTAAAAAACATCATTTAGTGTTGACGCTGTTGACTGTAAGCATCCTCAGATATTTTATGGTACTGGCGCACACCTTGCTCATACGTGTGGTAGGCATCGTACACCTTTCGCATTAAGGGATCTTGATTCGCTTGATCTTCAATCACTTGTTTGGAGATTTTCTCAAGCTCCAACAAGACGTTCGGTGGAAACGCTTTAAGCTCCACACCTTCGTCCTTCACTAACGTTTCAAGGGCGGTCACGTTACGGGTCGTGTATTCATCGAGCATATCTTGGTTAATGGCTCTCGCAGCCACTCTGACTATGGCCTGTAAATCCTCAGGTAAACTCTCGAAGGCAGCGGTATTAATCAAGAATTCCATATTTGAACCTGGCTCATGCCAACCAGGGTAATAGTAGTACTTAGCCACTTTATGTAAACCGAAGGCAAGATCATTCACTGGCCCTACCCATTCTGCGGCATCAATCGCTCCCGTTTGCAGTGCACCATAAAGTTCACGCCCCGCCATATTTACAGGTACAGCACCAACGCGTTTCAACACTTCACCACCTAAGCCCGGCATGCGGACCTTCAATCCCTTAAAATCAGCAATAGTATTGATGGGTTTATTAAACCAGCCACCCATTTGCATCCCAGTATTGCCTCCCGCGAGGGGAATAATACCAAAGGGTTGATACACTTCAGTCCACAGCTCCATACCACCGCCATAGTGAAGCCAGCCATTTATTTCCTGCGCGGTCATACCAAAGGGGATCGATGAAAAAAACTGCGCTGCGGGCGCTTTTCCTCTCCAGTAGAAAGAAGCGGAGTGGGCCATTTGAATTTTACCCTGACTCACACCATCAAATACGGCAAAAGCAGGCATCAACTCACCGGCACCATAAACGCTAATCTTTAACCGACCGTTAGACATTTCATCGACTAAATGCGCAAAACGCTCAGGAGCCATGCCTAAACCAGGGAAGTTTTTCGGCCAAGAGGTTGCAAGACGCCATTCAATGGCAGGTAAAGCGTGGGGAACATCAGTTGCGGCATGGGAAGCAGCTACGCTTTGCGCATCACTGGAGACGGGGTTACAACCGCTCAGTCCCATCAGCAGCACTGAGATAAACAAACTCCCTAACTTACGCATTTTTAATAGTCTCCCTGATGTCAAACGAGCACATGGATCCAACTGACATGGAAATGCACTCAGGATGGGTATCGACAATCACATCGCCCAACCTCTTAAAATAAAACATATTGTTAACACAGAAACTAAGGTAGGGAAACTAGAAACTAAGGTCGGCAAACTCAAAAATAGTCTTAAGTTGGTCTAAAACAAAAAGCCACTCTATGAAGAGTGGCCTTGAAATCTAAGCTAAACAGTATTGCTGAGCGATTAATTAACCACGACAATTTGGCGTATTAGGTACTTGTGCATTCGCATCCCACTCATTTTGAGTGAAAGTGTGAATAGACAAAGCATGCACGCCATTGGCTAACTCATGGGCTAAGTGAGTGTTGACCAATCGATGACGGGCTAATAAACGTAAGCCATCAAACTGCTCGCTCACCAGCACAACTTTAAAGTGGGTTTCTGAATTCGGTGGTACATGGTGACGATTACTTTCGTTAATCACTTCTAAATGGGTCGGCGAGAAGCATTCGGTTAATTTCTGCGAAATAGTGTTAGCCACAGTGCCCTGCACATGAGTATTGGACATATTCGAGTCTCAGAATGGGAAAATCCAGTTGCCGCAGAGTACTGCTTCAAATTGAAAAGATCAAATTCACGCTTTCAATTTGTTGATGCCCTACCACTTTATATCCAGCCATATTTCGCAGTGCTTCACCATAGGCAGTTAGCGGGAGGCAATTAACCATGGAAATTAACCATGGAAATTAACGATGAGTTGTCTAAAGGTATAGTTCCAACGCGGCTCTTTTACTTTCAAACGTTTAGGTAAGCTGTGTAACCAATCACTTTGCATAGGCCAGTGCATGATCAGTAGATCGCCACTGTGCAAACTTATGCTGTACTTGGTTTGACTGTGCTTATGCTTAAGCACAAAATCCCGCGTGGCGCCTAAGGTAATAGAAGCAATATGACTCCCCTGAGCAATTTCAGGTTCATCATCACTGTGGGCGCCCATACAATCTTTACCATCGGCGTAGCGATTCACTAATACCCCATTGCTCTCCAAACCATAATCCCGCGCTAACTTATCCCTCAACTTGTGAGCATATTTAGGCCAAGGTAAGGCGCGGATAAACAGTCCTGAATATAGATAGTCGCAGCCCAAATCGCCAAACCATACTTGCTGGCGAGGAATAGCGTGAAACTGACCAAAGACTTGGATTTCAGGGCGACTTAAGGGATAGGTCAGCGCTTCTTTCATTAGCGCCGCTTGCTGCTCAGCATTAAGATAACCCCGCACTAAGGTGATGGGCGGTTTAATTTGAGCATCACCCTCTGTATCAAACCCTAACTTACCTTGCTGCATTGACGTCCTCCATGCAAGCCGTCGCACTGCGCCATGAAATCTGCGATAATCTGCGCCTTAAATTTATTGGCGCAGTGTGGCACATGACAACACAATTTTCAGTAGCGGGTGTTGAACTCGAACTCTTACGGTATCCGGCTCAGCAGGAATCTAATCTTCAAGCTTGGGATGCCGCCGATGAACACTTACTCAAAAGCCTTATTGAGTCAGAGCAAGCCGCCGTGCCAACCGCCATTATCAACGACAGTTTCGGCGCCTTAAGCTGCGGTTTATCTAAATTGAATCCAAGTTGGCCACTGTGTGTTGAAACCGATGCCAGAACCAGCTTTTTAGGCACAGAACAAAACCATGGCCGCAATCAGTTGCCAATGGATAATCTGCAATGGTTTACCAGCCGCGATACTTTGCCAGAAAACTTAGCCTTAGTATTGATGAAGTTGCCTAAGAACTTAAGCTACTTTGCCCACCAGCTTACGCGCCTGTCGCAAGTGTTACCCGCTGGTACTCGTGTATTCGTGGCCGCCAAAGCCAAATCGATTAATGGCGCCTTACTCGACATCTTTGCTAAGCATTTAGGCCCCGCAAGCGCCAGTTTAGCGTGGAAAAACACGCGAGTGATCACCTGTGTCAGTGATGGCAAATCAAGACCATTAGCCAAAGAAGTCACTTGGGTCGTACCAGAATATCAACTTGAGATCAGCAATTTAAGTAATGTGTTTGCCGCCAACAAACTCGATATTGGCGCACGCATCATGCTAGAGAATCTGCCCAAAGGGGATTTTAAGTCGATTGTTGATCTCGGCTGTGGCAATGGCGTGCTGGGGTTACGCACCGCCCAGTTATTCCCAGAGGCTGACATTCACTTTATCGACGATTCTGAAATGGCAGTCGCATCAGCCAAGGCAAACTGGGCACGCAACCAATTGCCCGCAGACAAAGGCCACTTCTATTGGGACGATTGCATGACGCATCTGCCCGATGATGTTCAACCGGATCTGGTGCTGTGTAACCCACCCTTTCATCAAGGTGAAGCCATTACCGATCATATCGCTTGGCAGATGTTTTTAGATGCTCGCCGCCGCTTAAAAGAGGGGGGGATCTTACATATCGTCGGTAACCGTCATCTGGCTTACCATGTAAAATTACAGCGCTTATTTAAGAACTGCACCACAGTCGCCTCCAACGGTAAATTTGTGATCCTGCAGGCACAGAAAAAATAACTTCATCGAAATTGACACGTTAAATAAGAGCTAGCAATGTCTGGCTCTTTTTTATACAGGGCTCTTTTTATGCTGAGCAATGACATGTTGGAAAAGTAGCAGTCGGAGATTTCCTAAAAATCAACAACAACTAGCCGAAAAATACACATACAAGTACACTTCTTGCCGACAAAGGTTTATGAGTTAAGCACTTAAACACTTAGGAATGAGATATGCCGTTAAAGGATGACGTTGCCCAACTAAAAGCTGAGCTGGCACAGTTACAATCGCTGCATTTATCGCAGCAATCTTCGCTTAGTCGTCAATTAGCAGAATTCTCCACTAAGCTCGATACGTTAAGTCAGCAAATTGCGACTGAAGATGCCGCTGAAACCACTCTGAATATGGCAGCGAGTGCTTCATCGATTGCATCTGTGCTCACCGCCGCCGATAACTCGCCTACATTAACCGATGCGGCACAAACACCAACCCTTGAGTCTACTCCCGTAGAGCCAGCCCCTGCAGAATCCAACCCATGGCAGCAAGGCCCTATACCAACAGAATCTTGGCAAGAAGACCCTTGGCAAAGAAAAACGAAAAATACCTCGACGGAACAAGCCGCTAAAACCGAACACCTTATTCAAGCACAAAATCAACAGCTGAGTGATGAAGTCAAATTACAGGCAAGCGTGCAAGCGGCGAGTCAATTTGATGAGTTGTTATCCCAAGGACTCGCGGCCGTCATGGCACCCTTTGCGGCAGTCAACGAGCAAGTCAAATCTTTCTACCATCATTATCAGGCTAAGGGATTAGGACCTGTCTTTTTAATGACTGTCGCAGGGATCATCACCCTGACCTTAGGCTTTGGGTATTTACTGCAATATTCAATCAACCATTGGTTTTCAGAACTTGGCAAAGCGCTACTCGGGTTTGCCAGCGCGAACGCTATCATCATAGGCGGGATTTTTATTCGCCAAAAACGCGCGGGTATGGCGGATTTTGGCTCAGGTATTGTCGGACTCGGACTCATACTTAATTACCTCTGCGCGTACTTTATTGGGCCGTATTTTGAGCTAATTCCTAATAGCGCGAGTTTTATCTTACTGTTATTGATCACTTTGGCGGGTTATGGCCTGTCGATGCGCTTAGATGCCAAAGTGATCGCCGTGATCGCCTTAGTCGGTGGCTCGACCGCGCCTATGATGCTGTTATCCCAAAGCTATGCGCCGCTATTGTATCTGCCTTATTTACTGCTTATTGGTGCCGGCGCCCTTGCCCAGAGTCGCAAACTTAAGTGGCCGCTGCTACTGGAAATCACCGCCCTGTTGCACATAGGCTGCATCGAAGCTTTTAGCCATTTCATTGAATTGCCACTCAGCGACGTTGGCGGCGTCAGTCTGCTCGCGCTTATCAGTATTAATGCGTTCTTTTATCTCTACGGCATCACCAGCCTACTATTTACCAAGCAGTTTACCCATCATGATGAAAAACATAATGCACTGAGCCATCGCATACTCGCCCTACCGATAGTATTGCTCGCCTTTGTGTTATTAGAGTTGACGCAATTTACTGAGTTCGCAGGGGAAATCTTTGCGGCCAACGCACTGATTTGCGCAGCTCTCTATTGGAAGCGCACAGGCAACCTAGAAAAAGCCCGTAGTGGCTTATTGTTAGTCTTTGCAGGCAGTTTTGCGGGATTTGCCGCACTGTATTTACTCAGCAACGATTTCCTTGGATTAGTATTACTGCTCGAAGCCTTATTACTCTTGTGGATTGGCACCAAAGAAGAACTGATTTCCGTTCGCGCCGAAGCCTATGTATTGCTGCTGATGGGATTAGGGCTCAATGCGTCTAGTGTACTGACGGGCATGAGCCTTTTAGCATCAAGCTTTATCGATGGGGCGCCAATTTCTCCCTTGTCAGCTTTTGGCTTTCCACTGTTAGCACTGGCCTTAAGTTGCGCCGCCTTAGTCTTAGTGATTCGGCTATTAACACTCCATCATACGTTACTTTCGACCCTAGAAAGTCAGCTAAACAGAGTGTTAAAAGAGCTATTAAGCGGTTTTTATGTAGCGACAATTATCCTCGCGGCTTACCTTTTGAGCAGCGATTACTGCCTCGCCATCTTGCCACTCGTCAGCCTATTACTACTGTATTTGAGCGCAAAGGACAGACTCGTTATCAGCGAGTTTGCTGCTTGGCTCTTACTATTGCCGCTGCTGTTTAAGGTTGTTGAAGGCATAACGCTCACAGGCAGTTTTAGCTTTAGTGCCCAACCGCTGATGGCAAAACTGGCACGGTTTGAGTTATTTACCGCCCTACTCTTGGCCCATTATTGGTATCGTCGCCACTATAAAGATGCCTTATTTGCCAAAGCCGCTTATACGATGCAAATCTTCTGCTATTTGCTGCTGCCGCTTATTCTGCTGCCCAAAGTCATCCGCAACCATTGGGAATATACCGCTATTGCACTCTGGCTGAGCACCTTTATGAGCCTAGGTTTAGCCTACTTTGTTAAACATAAGAGTTTGAACATAGAAGCCAAAATCCTCACTTGGCTAGCGGTTCTTATGACAGCCTCGCTATGCCTTATTCACGCTTGGCAAGGACTCGCGGCGCTAGCCGTTGGCGCCCTGTTTATGAGCTTCACCCTGCTCCGCTACCGCCAGTTACCCGAGCATTGGCGCCCCTTGCTGCAACTACAATGGCAATTGAGCCCTTATTACTTTGCACTGGTATTGGCCGTGATCGTTTATGGTTTTAATCATTCTGAGCTAGTAGGAATAGCCATGACAGCATTAGCCTTAAGTGGTTATTTTGCATTGCTAATCCAAAGAGGGTTAAGCCTGAGAGGTGTAAGTCAGGCATCTGTAGGCCAAACCTCATATAGCGCAAAATTCCCCCTCGCCGCCGAAATCCAAGCCGCAATAAAGGAAAGCTACCATCTCGCCTATGGTCTCACTTTAGGCTTAGCCCTGTTGCCCATCATGTTGCATTTTGAGCTAACACTCGGGCTTAATCGTGATAATGCCTCGTTTGTGTTAATCGAGTTTTTATCACTGGCACTCCTAGCAAGGCTTATCTTGCAGCACGGTGCAGCAATACGCTTGCATAGACGCATCTTACCTTTACAAGGACTTAAGTGGGGTTGGCATCTGTTACTCGCCTTGAGTTACTTTATGTGGAGTTATAGCTTCGATAACATGATTGCCGCCCCACTCAGCGCGATTTTATTGGTTATCCATGGCAGTGTGTTGATGTTTATCAGCTTAAAACCACAAAATGCCGATATGATCCGCCTCGCTGCTGGGCTATTTACCTTATCGACGCTCAAGGTGCTATTACTGGATATGGCTTCATTCGAGCTCGTGCAAAAGGTGATTGCCTTTATGCTGATCGGGGTCATTTTGCTGACTGTTTCTTACTTCTATCAGAAGGCGAGAAATCGACTACAGCAAGATTAACATCGTTTTTAAAGCACTAAAAAAGCCGCTATCGAATTGAATCGATGGCGGCTTTTTACTGTTAACGATTTAATAAAGCGATGAGGTATCGGCTATTTAATATGGACTATTCGATACGAGCTATTTGCTCGCCAGTGCCTTATCGAGCGCCTGCGCCACATCGTTAATGATGTCGTCGATATGCTCAATCCCAACCGAGATACGGATAAGATCCTCAGACACGCCCGCCCTTGCCAGTTCATCGGCATCGAGCTGTCTGTGCGTAGTGCTCGCAGGGTGGCAGGCCAAGGATTTCGCATCCCCAATGTTCACTAAACGCAGGATCATCTGCAGTGCATCGATAAAACGTCCGCCTGCACGCTTACCTTCTTCTGCTGTGGCCGCTTTAATCCCAAAGCTGATGATCCCAGAAGCTTTTCCCCCAGTGATCTTGTGGCAATTATCTTGATAAGGGCTGCTCGGCAACGCGCCGTAGTTCACCCAACTGACCGCCGGATGCAACACCAGATATTCCGCTAATGCCAAGGCATTCGAGCAATGGCGCTCCATTCTAAGGCTTAAGGTTTCAAGGCCTTGCAACAGTAAAAATGCACTGTGCGGTGACAGTGCAGCGCCGGTATTTCGCAGCGGTACTACACGGCAACGACCAATAAATGCAGCAGGACCAAAGGCTTCTGTGTAAACCACGCCGTGGTAGGAAGGATCAGCTTGATTGAGTAAGGCAAATCTTTCCTTATTCGCCACCCAATCGAACTTGCCTGAATCGATAATCACGCCGCCAATCGTTGTGCCATGGCCACCAATGTATTTAGTTAAAGAATGAATAACGATATCGGCGCCATGCTCAAAGGGGCGACATAACACTGGAGTCGCGACCGTATTATCGACAATTAAAGGCACGCCATGCTTATGGGCAATCTCGGCTAAACGTTGTAAATCGACAATATTGCCGGCAGGATTACCAATCGATTCGCAGAACAAGGCCTTAGTTTTGTCATCGATCAGCTCATCGAGGCCTTCAAAATCATCGAAGGCCGCCATGCGCACTTCAACGCCTTGGCGCGGCAATGTATGGGCAAACAGATTATAAGTGCCACCATAGAGCTGACTGGTGCTGACGATGTTATCGCCAACTTGAGTCAAGGCTTGAATCGCATAGGTAATCGCCGCCATACCCGATGCTACGGCCAGCGCACCTATGCCACCTTCAATGGCCGCCAGACGTTGCTCTAGCACGCTAGTAGTAGGATTCATTATCCGAGTATAAATATTGCCAGCGACTTTTAAGTCAAATAAATCAGCACCATGCTGGGTATCATCGAAGGTATAAGAGGTCGTTTGATAGATAGGTACTGCGGCCGCCTTCGTGGTCGCTTCTGACTCATAACCATGGTGTAATGCCAGTGACTCTAATTTCATTTTCCCTTCCTTATCCGTAGCAGCCCAGTATTCAATCGACATTGAGAATTGCACAAGATTTGTGCATGTTCAACAAGCTAACAGATAGACATCTAGAAGTCTAAAATTTTTTAGCCACAGCCTTTAACTTCGGCGCAAATTGTTGCGGATAAGTTCGGCCAGCACCACGACCGCAGAGACTATCTCTGGCGAGCACTCGTATGAGGCATTCAAACGCATAAAATGGCGGAATTCGACCTGATTACTAAAGAGATTTCCGGGTGCAATACTGATCCCACGCTCAATCGCCTGATAATAAATTTGTGTAGCGTCCATGTGTGATGGCAGCGCTAACCAGAGAAAATAGCCGCCCTGCGCGAAGTTGACCCCCACAGATTCGGGCAGATGCGCGCACAATAATTGATACATGGCCAATTTACGGCTGGCTAACTTTTTACGTAACTGTTTCAAATGCCGTTCATATTGCGCCGACTGAATAAAATCGGCGATGGCGAGCTGCATCGGCGCACTAGTCGATAACGTCGACATGACTTGTAAGCGTTGTAACTGCGGTGCATGGCATCCCGCCGCCACCCAGCCGACACGATAACCAGCAATCAAAGACTTAGAAAATGAGCCACAGTGCAACACCCGTCCTTCGGTATCGAAGGCTTTTACTGGCCTTGGCGCGCTGGAGTCGACATAGAGTTCTTGATAAACATCATCCTCAATCAGACTGACCTTATGCTCGTTTAGTAGCTGATAAAGCGCCTGTTTTTTAGCATCCGATAAACTGCAACCTAAGGGATTTTGATGTTGGCTCATCAACCAGCAGGCTTTCACTGGATAGGTTTTTAACACTTCGGCCAGCGCCTCGAGATCAATCCCCTGTTGTGGATCGGTCGCGACCGCAATGGCCTTAAGCTTAAGCCGTTCAATGGCTTGCATCGCGCCATAAAAGGTCGGTGATTCAATGACAACCCAATCACCCGCTTGAGTCAGGGTCGCTAAACTCAAGTTGAGCGCCTCCATGGCACCCGAGGTAATGATGATTTCGTCGGGCGAAATGCTCATGCCCAATTTGGCATAACGTTGGGAGATAGCCTTACGCAATCCCGCATTGCCTGGCGGTAAATTATCGGCGGCAAAAGAAGGTGACATGTGCCGAGTCACCTTAACCAAAGATCGCGCCAGTGCTTGTTGCGGGAATAAACTAGGATCGGGAAATCCTGAGCCAAAGGGCACTATGTCCGCCTGCTTTGAAGCCTGCAGCACATTGAAGACAAACTCATTAATATCCACGCTATCGGAAAGATAAATCGGCTTTTGCCGCTCGGGATAACGAAAGGCTTCTCCCTGCCGCGCGATTAATTCCGGCTTTGGCGCCACTAAATAGCCAGACTTAGCCTGCGCCGAGATCACGCCTTGGCTTTCCAATAACTGATAGGCATTGAGTACTGTCATCAGACTCAAGCCCGAATCGGCCACAGTTTGACGCAGCGACGGCAACTTGTCCCCCGCCTGCCAGACACCTTGGGCTATTCGTGTCTTTAATTCCTGCGCTAACTGCTCGTACTTCGTCATCTGTTATAGCCAAGCCAAGATATTCTGTGTCTGTTATAGCTAGCATATCCCATGGTCTAATAGCACACAAGCTTTCACCGTCGAGCCAATTTAGGGCTCAGTGCACGCGACTAGATCAATGCCTTTGTAACGAGAAATGCCTATCGCTCGAGGAAATTATGTTTGATTTTGATGCCACAGTACTCGCTAGAATCCAATTTGCTTTTACCATCTCTTTTCACATTATTTTCCCTGCCATCACTATCGGCCTCGCCACCTATCTAGCAGTATTAGAAGGTTTATGGCTGAAAACAGCGAATGAGGTGTACCAACAACTCTATCAATTTTGGTCGAAGATTTTTGCGATTAACTTCGGCATGGGCGTGGTCTCGGGCATAGTGATGGCCTACCAATTTGGTACCCATTGGAGCGCTTTTTCGACCTTCGCGGGCAGCGTGACTGGGCCGCTACTCACCTATGAAGTGCTTACCGCCTTCTTCCTCGAAGCGGGTTTTCTGGGGGTCATGCTATTTGGTCAGCAGAAGGTAGGCAAAAACCTGCATTTCTTCGCCACTTGTATGGTCGCCACGGGCACTATTATCTCGACCTTCTGGATCTTAGCGTCAAACAGCTGGATGCAGACGCCCCAAGGTTTTGAAATCGTGAACAATCGCGTTATTCCAGTGGATTGGTTTCAGATAGTGTTTAACCCTTCATTCCCCTATCGTTTAGCCCATATGACAGTGGCGGCCTTTATTTCATCGGCTTTCTTTGTGGGCGCATCGGCGGCTTGGCATTTACTTAAAGGTAACGACACGCCCGCTATCCGCAAGATGTTGTCTATGGCGATGTGGATGGCGTTAATCGTCGCGCCGCTGCAAGCGGTAATTGGTGATTTCCATGGTTTAAATACCCTTGAATATCAACCTGTAAAAGTCGCGGCAATGGAAGGCCATTGGCGTAATGAGGGTGACAAACCCACACCGCTTATCTTGTTTGCCATTCCCGATATGGACGCAGAGAAAAACCACTTCAGCCTCGAAATACCAGGGCTCGCGAGCCTGATCTTACAGCATGATTTAAGCAAACAAGTGCCAGCCTTGACTGAGTATCCCGCCGAGGACAGACCCAATGTGTTGTTAGTGTTTTGGAGTTTTAGGCTCATGGTCGGCTTAGGCTTATTGATGATTTTTGCTGGACTGTGGAGTGCTTATCTCAGGCGCAAAGGCAGCCTCTACAGCAACAAACACTTTCTGCGATTTGTATTGGTGCTCGGCCCCGCCGGATTGCTCGCCACACTAGCGGGTTGGTTTACCACCGAGCTTGGCCGTCAACCTTGGGTGATCCAAGGATTGATGCGCACTCAGGATGCCGTGTCTTCCCACAGCGTTACCCACCTGAGTATCAGCCTAGGGATTTTCATCGTCAGTTACTGCGGCATCTTCGGCGTTGGTTATCGCTATATGATGCGACTCATCCGCAAAGGGCCAGATATCGCAGCAACAAGCCATTAATTTTACAGTAAATGAATCTAATTTTACCTATTCAATCTTAAACATATTTAAGGGCTCACCATGGAATTCGATCTACCCTTGATTTGGTTCGGGATCATCATTTTTGCCACCTTAATGTATATCGTGATGGATGGCTTCGATCTCGGCATCGGCATACTGTTTCCCTTCATTCACGACGAGGACGACAGGGATATTATGGTCAATACCGTCGCCCCTGTTTGGGATGGAAACGAAACTTGGTTAGTGCTCGGCGGCGCTAGTCTGCTCGGTGCATTTCCCCTCGCCTATGCAATAGTACTCGAAGCACTAACCATACCGCTGCTCATCATGCTGCTGGCATTGATTTTTCGCGGCGTGGCATTTGAGTTTAGATTTAAGTCGGGCGCAGAAGCTAAACCATTCTGGGATAAAGCGTTTATGTTCGGTTCTATCACGGCCACCTTTTCACAGGGCGTAGTGCTGGGGGCGTTTATCTCTGGCATTTCGGTGAGTAACCAACAATTTAGCGGCAGTAGTTTCGATTGGTTAACGCCCTTCTCACTTTTCTGCGGTTTTGGTCTTATGCTGGCCTATGCTCTGCTCGGCGCGACTTGGCTGGTGAAAAAATGCCAAGGCGAGCTTAAAACGACCATGCAACAACTCGGTAGAGCACTGACCTTATGCCTGCTTATGACCATAGGTTTAGTCAGTTTATGGACGCCTTTTGTGCAACCCAATATTGCCCTGCGCTGGTTTAGTTTACCAAATTTATTCTACTTCGCCCCAGTGCCAATACTGGTATTAGCCTGCAGTTGGGCCTTGATAAAATCCCTAAATCGTGATGATAACTATCAGCCATTCCTACTCACTCTAGGGCTGATTTTCTTAGGATTTAGTGGCTTAGGGATCAGCATCTGGCCACACATTATTCCACCCAACATCAGCCTTTGGCAGGCTGCTGCCCCCGACAGCAGTCTGAGCTTTATGCTCGTCGGCGCCCTGATGATCATTCCGCTGATTTTGGTTTATACCTTTTGGAGCTACTACGTGTTCCGCGGCAAAGTGACCAAGGATGCAGGCTATCACTAGCCATGACTCAGGTAAAAGAAGAGGCTTCCCAAAACGCGACCTAAGCTAACTTGGCTTAGGTCGCTGATTCACCTTAGATGACTTTACATATGCAGGAGATCAACATGACGACCCAAACGAAATCCCTCGCCTATCGACTCGGCTGGTTAGTGCTGATTTGGTGTACAAGCGTAAGCTGTCTGTTCCTCGTCTCTATGTGTATCAAAATACTTTTAAAAGGTGCGGGCTTAACAACCTAAGTAAATATTGACTTTAGAAGCTTATATTAAGGCTTAATTCAGTTAGTGCCCATAGCATCTAGCGACAATGCACTAGAACATTCAATGGTTGAATTAATTTGGCTTTCAGTTCCGCCAAATTAACAAGTGCTCAGTTTACTTTACGAGTGCTAGCATTAAATTGACGAAGACTAGCCCCAATGTAACGAAGTTAAAACCATGTTAAATCCAGCTTTGCTGTTATCAGTATATTCAGCAAGATTAGCTTAGTTAGGCTTGCTTTATATTTTTACTTGACCTATGGTATCAGCCAAGCAATTACTTATTTAGTTAATGGCAAGACCGATATACTAAATCGATATACAAAAAATAAATAATCAATCGAATATCAACTTTTGACTGGAGATGTAACACTATGTTTAGCACTGCATTTTCATCACTATTTTCCCATGTGTTAGCTAACACATCTAGTTCAGTAAGCTCAATCCGCCTCTCGCTCAAATTCCCAGTCTAAGCCGAGCGTCACTCGCGCTCGGCAGAATTATAACTTCTTGTGAAATAAGCACAGAGTAATACACATTTTAATTTCTATGCTTATATTTTAACTTTGTTATTTCAGAGGCGGCAATGGCATATTCTTTTTTTAGTAGTCTTTTCCAGAATTTTATTCTAAAAACTGAAACCTATTATTTACAAAACAGTTTTAATGCCTCTCTACGCCCAACGGCTTTGGCAGGCGTGATTAGTAAGCTTGAGCAGCTAAAGCATGATACGACGAGTGATAAAGTGACTGTGGGACGGGAAATTCACTTAGTTAATCTGCAGGATCAGCAAGAGTACCAAATTGAACTCGTGTATCCACCAAGGCATAAACCCAGTGCAGGACGCTTCTCTGTTATCTCCGATTTGGGTGTCAGCTTACTTGGGTTATCAAAGGGCGAACTGGCAGAGGTGAGCATTTTAGGCAAACCAGTTCTGTTTATGATTAAAGATGTCAGTTTAACGAAAAAACAACCTAAAAAGTCTGTATAGAAAAAATCATTTGGCATACTTTTTTGTAAATGGCTATTGAGTATTGCTACTTGATAACATTTCAGAAAATTTTAAAGATATGATTATAAGGTTGTAAGCATTTTAAAATAGAGCATGTTCAATTCAGTGGCAACATGCTTTGAACTCGCTATTAGCGGCGGCTTATAGCGGCGGCTTATAGCGGCATTTTCAACATAATATAATAAGAGGGAATGTTATTTTGAAGTCATTAACTGGCCGCGATATTTATTAAAGAGACACTTCAAATAAGTTTAACACTGCAATTAACGACTCTTTGCAACTATTTACGTATAAGTCATGGCAGCGCTTTAGAGTAAACAGCAAAGGGGTTAAGAGGTTTAGCACGGCGCCTCAATCGTTAAATTTATTTTTATACTCTTTATAAATAAACCGTCTCAATTAAAGCCTGAAATAAAAAATTGAGCCCTACTATCGAAACCGATTTGCGGCGCGGGTTAGGATAGTAACCTTCACTTTGGAGTTTATATCTATGAGTAAAGAAAAAAACAAAAAACCGCCAATGAAAACCTTAAAAGAGAAGCGTCAAGATAAACGGAACCGCCAAAAGGCTTCCGACTAACTTATCTAACTCTGTAAAAAACCTTAAATCCTCTCTTTAAATAGGCCGAAAATAGGGTGTTAATACTTTAGCACCCTATCTTATTTCACAGTTTCCCCCAATATTTTTAGTGCATCATCTAGCGCGACTTTCGTATAGGATCTCATTATCTCGCCTTTATTAAGCCTTGCTCCATCAGCCACTCAATCACAATCGGCGGCGATACTGTTCAGGTGAGCACTGAGCATATTTTTTAAACATCACGATATAAGGCGAAGTTTGGTTATAGCCGAGCGTCAATGCCACTTCTTTGATCGCAAGTCCCTGACGTAATAGATGTAATGAATAGATAAACTTATGCCTTTGTCTTAGCTCAGTAAAACTCATCCCCAGAACCTCTTGGCAGCGACGAGCTAAGGTACGCTCTGTGGTATGTAATTCACTCGCCCAAGATTTAAAGGTTTTCGAACTCGCAGGGTCGGCTTCAAGTGCCAGCAACAACGGCTGTAACAGTTTATCTGAAACGGTGGGCAGAAATTGCGGTAGAGCTTTACCCAAGGTCAGCTGATCGAGCAAAACCTCAACCAGTCGCTTATCCGCCGCAGTTTCTGCCACAGTGACTTGCCGTTCCCGCAGATCGTTAACGATCGATTGGGCAATGGATGTCACGGCTAAAAGACAGGTCTCTATGGGAAAAGCCGCAGCCCGGTCGGCAACTATATTCATCGAGCAATAATGAATACTGCGCCGAGTATAACTTTCATGTTCTATCCCCGCAGGAACCCAAATCGCATATTGTGACGGCGATAAAAACCGTTGCCCTGCAGCATGTAACTCCATAATTCCACCGCTGATTAACTGCAGTTGCCCCCAAACATGTTGATGTTTTGGCGTTACCGTATTTGGCAGGAAAGCTTCATAGTTGAAGAAGATATCTGCAGCAGGCTCTTGCTCTGCCGTGAGCGGATGGTAAACCGTGCGCATTTTGATGCCCTCAAAGCTATGGTGGTCTAAAAACTCAAACGAAATCGCTAACCCAGATTACGCTTGTCCGTAGAGGAACTGACCTTGTCTGATAAGCGATATTTATATCATAACCGACCATGGATAATAGCCACTAATCTATTATCTGGATGCTCAAGTGATAAGCCATAAGCTAAGGCCAGTCACTTTAGCCAGTACCTAAAGGCAAGACCATGCTGTATTTGTTCCCCCTGTTGGCCGTATTAATTTGGGCAGGCAATTCGATAGTCAACAAGCTCTCATTTGGGATTATCGATCCTGAAGCCATAGCATTTTACCGTTGGTTTTTCGCTATGTTATTGTTAACCCCCTTTGTCGCAAGTCGCGTCTGGCAAAAACGCCAAGTGATACTACCTTTGTTACCTAAGTTCGCTACTTTGGCTTTGTTAGGTATGGTGCTAAACCAAAGTCTGGCCTATTTTGCGGCGGCTACCACCACGGCAACAAATATGGCATTAATCACCTCTCTCGTGCCTATGATCAGTCTGTTTTTAGCCGTGCCATTACTCAAGCAAAAATTATCACCGTTAGCCTTTGGTGGCACCTTAATCTCGCTATTTGGATTGATTTTTATGCTCAGTCACGGCGATATGATGAACCTTGCCATCGGCGTGACCCAAGGTGATTTACTGTTGCTCTTTAGCGCCTTTGTGTATGCGCTCTATGGCGTATTACTGAAACGCTGGCAACTGCCACTACCGACTTGGGAATCGGTTTATATTCAAGGACTCATAGCCGTATTCATGCTAACGCCACTGCTGTTTACGAGTCCCAGCATAGCGATCAGTGCCCAATCAGCACCACTGATACTTTACGCTGCTATCGCTGCCTCACTTTTAGCGCCGTGGGCTTGGATCAATGGCATAAGCAAACTCGGCGCCGATCGCACCAGCGTATTCTTTAATTTAATGCCTATTATTGCGGCGATACTGGCGGCCATCATCCTAGATGAAACCTTAGCCATTTATCATTATATTGGCGGTTCTATGGTCATTATTGGCGTCATGCTAGTGCAGATAAAACCTAAGCCTAAAGTCATCCCTACCCTAGCTTGTCCTGAATAATCCAAAGTAATGCGTTAACGCCTTGGTAATAGTGACCAAGGCGGTTTCGCTTATTTCAATGCGTACAAAATCCCATCGCAATCTGCTGCACGCAAAGGCAATTCTATAAATAACGGCTAAGCTATTTATTAAGTTATTAATGGAGATCGTCCTATGTTTAACAGTATTCGCGTTAAGTTTTCACTGATGTTTGCCATTATGGCGACAGCGCTCATTGTCATGGCAGTCACCGATGCTATGCAAAGCCGTGCTACTGTGAAACAGATGCAGGAATTTAGTCAGTTATTTAATCCCGCAATTTCGGCAATTCTCAATGCAGATCGCGACCTTTATCAAGCGCAGCTAAGTGAAGAAGTGTTACTCAGGGAAGAATTATCTGCCGATAATCGCAAGAGTGAGATTGATAACTGGCAAGAGAATGTCGATCAAGCCCGTGACAGAATGGGCGAGTTTAAAAAAATCCTTACAGATCACCTGCAAGTACTGCAATCAACCAATGGCTTTGAGGCGCAGTTTTCGCTCTGGTATCAGGCCTCATCAGAGGTCATTAATGCCGTCAAAAGTAATGATTTTGAACGCGCGAAACAACTCCACGAAACCAAATCCAAGCAAGAATTTAAAGCATTAAGAGATATCTACAATGCCGCGGGCGAAGCCGCCGATAACAGAGTAAAAGAGCTAGATTTACAAGCAACGGAACAGGCAACCACCCAAACCCAAATATCCTTAACGATAGCGAGCTTAGTCGCCATTGTGGCGCTGTTGATTGCCTACTTCGGCCCTAAAATTATAGTCAATGCAATTGAAGATATCACTAGCAGGATCAACGACATTGTCGATGGTGACGGTAACTTAACCCAAAGGATCCCTATCACACGTCAGGATGAAATCGGCGAGCTCGCCCATGCATTTAACTTATTTGTAGAGCAGCTACAGCAAATGGTCATCTCGATTATTGGTCAAACTAAGGATGTGAGCCAAACCGTTGAAAGTCTTGCAACTAAGTCAGCCACCACAATCAACATCAGCCATGAACAAGAGCAGTTTGTCGATACCATTGTCACAGCAGTAAATGAAATGAGTGCAGCCGTAAGAGAAGTCGCCAGTAACGCTCTTCATACTGCCACCGAAATCACTAAAGTGAATGACCAAACAGTAGAGGGTAAGAATATCCTCGCCCAGTCCGTTAATCATATTCAGCAACTGTCTGAATCAGTTAAAAATGCCGTGACTGTTATTGAAAAACTTTCAGTCAATTCTGCCAATATTGCCTCAGTGCTTGATGTGATCCGCTCAATCGCTGAGCAAACTAACCTCCTTGCCCTTAACGCGGCCATTGAAGCGGCGCGCGCTGGCGAACAGGGCCGTGGCTTTGCCGTAGTTGCCGATGAAGTACGTACACTAGCGAGTCGTACCGAAACCTCAACCCAAGATATTCAGCGCATGATTGAAGAGTTGCAACGCGGAGTAAATGATGCGGTTAAAAGCATTGAATCGGGAGCTAGCTTGGCCACATCAACCGTGACCCTCGCCAGCCAAACCCAAGATGCATTAGATGAAATTCTAAACTCCACCTCTAAGGTCAGTGAGATGTCCACTCAAACGGCGACTGCGACCGAAGAGCAAACCCATGTGACCGAAGAAATTAATCGTAACTTGACCGAATTATCCGATAAAACAAGATACTGCAACTTAGTGATCCAAGAAACGCAGCAAATAGTCGTCAACACTAAAGCCATTTGCAGCAACCTACAAAAAGAAGTTGCGCGATTTAAAGTCGCTTAAGATAAATAGCTAACGACACATGGTGAGCGATAAGCTATTGAAACGAAAAGAGTGCCCAATGTAGGCACTCTTTTTAATGGAAATAATACCAAGAAAAGCTTGAAGACAATAAAAGCCCACAACCGTATGCAAGTTGCAAATAACGGTAACGATACTGAACCCAAGTTGTATCGATTCACCCGTTAAAGTGCGAATAACAGTACTAACTGTTTAATGTTAACTCACAGTAATGATTGAATTTCTAATTCAATCATCTGCAAAAGCTGTAAAACAGCCAAAAGATACATCAATCAAAACTGACTAATTGACCACCCAAGTGAGCAATTTTTTCAGCGGCCAAGTCGGGATTAAGATAGCCTGCGACTTTCGTTAACGCATCGGCGCGCCAAGCAAAAGAGGCTCTCACACTAACAATACGCTCGCTTTCAGCATCGACGTTCGTATCGGCAACATTGCCAGTTGGCAGTAATAGTGCAGGGTAATCATGACTTAAGGTTTGTGAGACCCTTGAGCTGGCGAGCGCCATATTGCTAACGCAGAGCTTTTGGCTCGCTCCTAATGGACCGCGGCACACTACATTTAAAGATGCACTGCCAAAAACTTTTAAATCGCCACCCGCATTGACCCAACCTCCGCTCACGCCAGCGCGACGCAGCTCACTCACTGCCATATCAACCGCATAACCTTTAGCTATACCATCTAAGGTCAAAATTAGCGGTCTAGCTAATCGCGCTTGATTACCTTTTATTTCAATATCTTGCCAGTCACCTTGCAATAATAATGGCATACCAAGGTAAGCAGGCAAAGCGCCGCGAGACATCATTTCGCCGCCAACGGTACAATTGAATAAGTTGTTGCTCGCCTTACCCAGCCCCTTAGCCAACTTGAGCACTCGTAAACTATCTTGGCTTAACGTTACCCAAATTCCCGGCTGCCGATTTAACTGATTTAACTCGCTGTCCTGTTGATGGAAGCTCAGCAACCGCCCAATATGGGTCACACGCGAAAAAGCCGCGCTAATAGCCGCTTCCAATGCTTTATCTTTAAGTTGTACCTCACCGCTTTGATTTGGCAGTGACTCGGCAGCGATTTCCACCAGCGTTCCGAGTAATGGCTTAGCGCGACGTATCATGATAATACCCACTGTAGTAGGAAGATCTGAGGGATCAGCAATAAACGCTTCATCCAGTTAAATTTAAACAAAGCACTAAGAGTAATTAACATAATTTGTGCGGATTCTATTAAAGTCTCTACTTCAATACAAATTGTTGCCATTAGTTTTTATGGGGATTTTAGATGCTTGAAACTGTTTTACATTTAAAAACAATAGATTGCTTATTAAGGTTTTATTAAAGTTATTTGACTTATCATTGCTATCACAACGCTGCACAAGCGAACTAAGTCAATACATCCCCAAATGAGCCCTATTGATTAATGCCACTCATCATTTACGTTATTTATGCTGGCTTACCCACCAACAGCTCACACTAAATGGAGCGATAAATAGCCGGCTTACTCCATCACACCAGTCATTCGCTTAAATTTCATGCAATTCCGTTCAGTTGAAATACACGCTAAATCAGATATAAACCCTCTAATCCAACCTGAACAAAAACTATTAAAGTATTGATTAATAATTAAAATAAAGACTAAGCTTCATCTTATACAACCTATTAATAACCTAGCGATCACAACGGAAGTAAAAACATCTAGACGTCTAAATTGACAGGTTATCAGGGATCAAATATGCTTTGCCTCAAGTTGCTAGGATACGATGCCGAGGCAACACTGAATTTAAGCGAGTTTGACTGCCAAGGATCCTGCGGAAAAACCCTAAGCGAAAGAGAGATAACATTTGAGCAATCCAACAGCAGCACAGCACAGCCCGGCATCTTTTATTGCCCTGTTGCCATTATTTGTTTTCCTTGGTCTTTTCATTGGCGCGGGTGTGTATTTCCAAAGCCAAGGTGTCGACTTTGCCTTCTATCAATTACCCAGCGTTATCGCTATTTTACCTGCAATCATTCTGGCGTTGATTTTATCAAAACAGAAATTAAATCAATCGATTGATACCTTTATTGGCGGTATTGGTCACAGCAATATTATTGCTATGTGTTTAATTTACTTACTTGCAGGCGCCTTCGCTGCAGTCGCTAAAGCCACTGGCGGCGTCGATGCTACTGTTGCTCTTGGTTTATCGTTAATCCCATCGAACCTGTTACTACCTGGTTTCTTCGTGATCGCCGCTTTTATCGCAACGGCCATGGGAACCTCTATGGGGACAATCGCTGCTGTCGCTCCCATCGCCCTAGGCGTAGCCGACCAAGCGCAAATCGACTATGCACTGATGGCGGGAGCCGTGATGTCTGGCGCCCTATTTGGTGACAACTTGTCGATTATTTCCGATACCACAATTGCAGCTACGCGCACCCAAGGCTGTGATATGAAAGATAAATTTCGTGAAAATTTGATTTTCGCTATCCCCGCATCACTGCTAACTTTAATCGCCTTTGTATTTGCCGGACAAGGCCAAGCAGAATTAGCAACGCAGAATATCGATCTTATTAAGGTCATTCCTTATCTGACCATTTTGATCTTAGCCGTGGCAGGTCTGAACGTATTTGTGGTCTTGACCTTAGGTATCTTATTAGCGGGCGCAACCGGCCTGTTTACTATGGATTACGGTGTGATCCAATTCGGTAAAGATATTTATGCTGGCTTTAGCAATATGCAGGAGATTTTCATTCTGTCTATGCTAGTGGGTGGTTTAGCCGCACTCATGCAGCAGCAAGGTGGTCTCGCCTTTGTGAGTAAACAGATTGAAAAGCTGATCACTCGTTTCTCCAAGGCGCAAGGTGAAGCTTCATGCCGCGCTGCTGAGCTAGGCATGGCAGGTATAGTCGCAGTGACTAACTCTTGTGTGGCTAACAACACAGTTTCTATCGTGGTGACGGGTGATATTGCAAAAGACTTAGCAGAGAAACATGGCGTGAGTCCGAAACGTGCCGCCAGCATACTCGATATTTTCGCCTGTATTATCCAAGGTTTAATCCCGTATGGTGCACAGGCACTCTTGATTGCTTCGACCTTTAGCATCACGCCATTAGCAGCGGTATCACACGCTTGGTACTGTATGATTTTAGCCGTAGTGGCTGTTGCGATTGTAATTTTCCGCAAACGACACTAAATGATATTTGAGTCGCATGAGTAAAATCTAACGTTTATGACAAGGGACGCACTAGGCGTTCCTTGTCATTTTAAAGCTCTCTTTTGACGAAAAAGCATCAACTCGCTTGCCTTCATTAAACAATTCAGGCAAGTTACCGCATTCAATGTGGTCATATCCCGTCAGTATATTTTTAGTCCCCCATGAATCCTCTTTATCACCAAGAACCAAGTTATTACGATCTACATCGTCTTATTACATGGTTGATTGTAGGCGCAGCCTTTATTAGTGCTTCAGGAGTTTTAATTGCTATTTATGCTGAATATCAAAACGTTGGAGTTCAAGTCTTACAAATACGAGCTGATTTTTTAGGTAACTATATCAACTCCTCCCTCGCTTATGTGTTTAATTTAAGCTTATTGGCTGCGGGGCTCTGCATACTCATTTCAATGACCGGGCTCTACATACTAAAACTAGATACGTTTAGCCAATGCATAGCACTTACAGGTGCTTGGGTAGGAGTCTCTGTGATTTTGATGGGAATATTCCCCATTAATTTTTTGAGCATACACCGAATAGTTTCAACGAGTTATCTATTAAGCACCCTCATCTTACACAGCCTTGTGATTATAGCGGGGATAGTGCCTCGGTTTATTTGCCCAAAGCCACTGTTCTATTTGAGCCTGATCAGCTTTTGTAGTGCAGTGAGTTTAACCCTGCAATTAGATTGGACAATATTGGATTTCCCTCCCTGTGTGCCCCAAACACACTTTTGTACTGTTTCAGCCAATATGTGGCTCCAAACTAACTTGAGTATCATTTGGTGTTTAAGCCTAGCCTTTGCAATGCGGCGCCTATCAAAAATACTGTATCATCGCGCCCAAGAACGCCAAATACTTTAGGGTAATCCATGCGCTTAGCAAAATACCTCGCCCAGTGTGGCATAGGCTCACGCCGTGAAGCCTGCCGTTTGATTGAGGCTGGGCGCATCACACTCAATGGCGGTATCGCCCGCCACACAGATCCCATCTGTTTAGACGAGTCATTAAACTGCCTCGACCGTATTGAGTTTGATGGCAAACCTATCACTAAAGCCGAAACACTCGCCTATTGGGTATTTAACAAAGCTGTGGGCACAGATTGCCGTCTGCTTGAGCAGGATGAAACGAGCCTCATACACCTACTTCCCAAAGCGCCAAGACTCTACCCCGTCGGCAGACTCGATAAGGACTCCCGCGGCCTGTTGCTGTTAACTAACGATGGTGAGCTGACCCATAAACTCATGCACCCCAGTTTTGCCCACAGCAAAACCTACCATGTGCACCTCAACCGGCCATTCACTGATGAGTTTGTTGAACAAATGGCCAGTGGAGTACGTTATAAAGACCTACAAACCCTGCCCTGCCAAGTCCGCCGTCTCAGTTCGGACAGCTTTGAAATCGTACTGATACAGGGCTTAAATCGCCAAATTCGTAGGATGTCCAAGGCACTCGGATATCGCGTTATCGATCTTGAGCGCGTCGCCATAATGACACTGAATTTACGCAAATTAGCATCTGGTGAGTTACAAGAAGGGCAAATGCGGCCACTAACACCACAGGAAACCACAGCCCTTAAAATGGCACTGGTTACAGCGTAAACTAAAAAACCGAAGATAATTACGGATGTAATATCTACATTAGACCTTCTGATTTCTGCCAATAGCAGCCATCTGCTGTTAACTCTCTTATGCCCCAAAGAAAGATAATTGTATCGTCAATTGTGCTGCATGAATTGTCATTGTTTCCGCAGTGACTCGCCGTCTATTTCTTTCAAAATAAGCATCCCAGAGGCTCGACGGCGCCATCCATGTCGCAAACGGTCACTGGTACACCAATGCCAACTCTAACGAACCCTTTCAATGTTCTTTTAGCTAAAAGGCTATTGCCCCAAAGCATGTTATCGAGGTATTTGGCTTATAAATGACGTATTAATTACGGATTAGTCGAGTTACTTTGTGTTAGTTACTAACAGGCGTATTATTAAATGAAATTAAAGGCATATGGATGATTGGCTATGGTACTGAGTTGGCTTGATAAAATATTCATAAATGAACTAACTAAGGCGTTAGCTATACATACTCCTGAACGAATTCCCCGTAGCGGAGACAGTGGCAAGGAGATCGATTGTTATAGTGTTTATGTGACCGATAGTCATGGGAGCTACCTTGCTGATGCCGTAGTTGATAATGGCAACAAGCTTAAAGTAAAAGTGTGGGATGAAGCCAAGAGAACCCATGACAGAAGTATGTTGTTAGACCTACAGAATCTGACAGTGCTGAACTTTACCATACATCATTATCATGGCTTGGTTACGCACACATATGAATCCCCATTTGATTTTCTGATACATGAGGTAACAGGGCTCTATAAGATACAGTCCAAGTATGCACTTTGGAGGTACGCTGTTCCTAGGTTACTGCACTCAAAGAAGAAACATAAGAGACCTGATAGAAGCAGGGTTCTACGTGCGATTATTGAATTGTCTGAAAATAACCACACACAGACACTAGATGTGATGCGAATTCTGGATAACATTTATGGGATGTACGCTATCTTGCACCCTCAATACCCGACGCTAAAGCAAGCAACGCTATTAGTTATAAGATCATTGGCGGAATCGGGCGATATTGAACAGGTTAATCAATATGAGTGCAGGATTAAAGGTAAGGCACTGACAACAATGGAACTGTTACAACTTGATGCTACTGAACGAAGAAAAACAAACGTGACAATGTGGCTAACGGTTGTATTAGCTATAACGGCGTTGTTTCAGGCAAAGCTGGTTACTACAGAGTTGGAATTGAATTTGGATAGTATTGTGAAAGGCGCATGGTTCTGGGTAAATGAAACATCAACAGGCACAGCTGACAGCGGTGGAATTTGACATTTTTGGATACGAGAAGTTATCTGAAAGTGAGATTCTGGGGAGCTGACTCTAACTGGCTTTTGTCCAAAAGTATGTTATGTAATCTTTTTAATCTACAGGTTACACTAATGCTAAAAAGGTGAACCATGGTGATTTGCGAGACGACCGTCCGACCCATGGACGGGGCAGTCGAGCATCCACGGATGGACTTGCTGCGTGTCGACGAGTCAATGCCATGGCAAGCCTGTATGAGTCGAAATCAGCGAACACAAAGCTCCTAATAACTGAAGTTTCAGGTCTCACTAAATGACTACCCAGCACTAACCAACATGTTCCAGCCGCAAACCGAGTTACGATGAATCCCCGTAATTAGCTCAAACCCAACCAATTAAAAATTTATATAAAATGGTTTTCTCACCACCAAATTACACAAAACGCTTTCCAACCTCCGAATACAAAAATAGCGATAAACCCAGTGAGTTTATCGCTATTTTGCTGTCTTGTTATTTCAGCATTCTTAAAGCACTAAATCGCACTTGAATGCTGATAATCCAAATTCACTATGCCACTATAGGCCGCACCATTGCTGATGCGGCAATGGATTACTTAACGATTTCCATCTCGGCTAATAAATTGTCGGCATGATCTAAATACTTCATGACCCACAGCATATAACGGCTGTCGACATGAATAGAACGGTTAATTTCATTATCAAATGCCCAACCGCCGATAATACTTTCATACACACCGTCGAACAATAGGCCGACGAGTTCAGCACGGCCGTTTAAGGTCGGTGAGCCAGAATTTCCGCCAGTAGTATCTAAAGTTGATAAAAAGTTTACTGGTACAGAATCTATTGATTTCATATAGAAATCACCATATTGCTTCTGCTTAATCAGCTCTAACTCTTTCTTCGGTGCATCGAATGGGTCAACACCCGTGTCCTTTTGCACTATGCCTTCAAGGCGAGTGAATGGCACGGCCACTAAACCGTCTTTTGGCGAATAGCCTTTCACATGACCAACCGTGACACGTAAGCTTGAGTTAGCATCGGCATACACTGGCTTACCTTGCTCTAGGTTGTAAGCAATAATGGCATCCATATATTGCGGACGCACCTTCATTAGTTCACCCGCTAATTCTTTTTCTTTCTTTTCTTCGGCCATATCGGTGTCATACATAGCGACAGCGAATTGAATGAAAGGATCTTTAGAGGCTTTAAAATCGGCAACGGATTTATCCATCCACGCCAGACGAACGTCTTTCTTACCTAACTCAGTTTTGGCGTACATTTTATCTAAGGTTTTCGAAAGCTTAGCTTCACTAAACTTTTTATCGATACCAAAGGCTTTATCCAATGCGGGTAGGCGCTGATCTTCTGGCAGTGCGGCGTAGCGTTTTAGCATGTCGAGCAATACCGCTTTATCAACGCTTGGCGCATAACGACGGTCAATACGCTCCATGCTGGCTTTTAGACGTGTCATATCACGATCTTGGAAGCCCGGTTCACGCTGCATATCTGGCAGTTGTTTCTCGTTCGCGAGGCGATATAAGCTGCGCGCCGTCGGCAACATAGTCGTACTGCCTATGTAGCTTAAGATCATGTCACGCTCTTGATGCGTTTTGCCTTTGGCAATCAAGGCATCTAATTCCGCTAAGGTTTTACCGTATTTCGCTTCACGACTGCTGTCTTTGGCTATCCACGCCGCAAGCTTAGCTTCGAGGGCTTTACGGTCAGCCAACATGGTTGATTTGCCGTAAAACTCGATCATAGAAGTGAAGTTTTTCGCGTAATTTGCAAGGCCAGCAATTTGACTCTCGTACTTAATACGCTCGTCACTGCCCTCTGGCGCGGTTTCTTTAATGATCTCTATAAAGCGTTCACGCAGCATTTTGCCTTCGGGATAAGCCCACTCAAACTCATTTTGAACTTCAGTGGCTGTGCGATATCTGTTGGTGCGACCTGGGTAGCCTGCCACCATCACAAAATCCCCCTCACTCACGCCTTTAGCCGATACTTTTAAGAAACTTTTTGGCTCATAAGGCACGTTGTCAGCACTAAATTCTGCGGGTTTACCTGCTTTAGATACATAAGCACGGTAGAAAGAAAAATCGCCTGTGTGACGTGGCCACATCCAGTTGTCTACGTCGCCGCCGTATTTACCCACGCTCGCGGCTGGGTTATAGACTAAACGCACATCACGGATTTCCAGTTGTTTAACCAGATAATATTCGAGACCACCGTGAAAGCTATACACTTGGCAACGGTAACCATCTTCTTTTTCACATTCAGCAACTAAGGCTTTTTCTTGGCTTTCAACACCTTGATAGAAGGCGCTGCCCACTTTACCTTCAAGCCCGTTTTTAACTCGCTGAGTGACATTAGTGACATCTTCAGTCACATAGACACGTGAGCCAGGGGTCGCAGGTAATTCATCGGCGAAGGTCTTAGCTAAAAAACCATCCTGCAGCAGATTTTTCTCAGGAGTGGAGTTGTATTGAATCGCCCCATAGGCACAGTGATGGTTAGTCACGACTAGGCCCTTTGGCGATACAAATGATGCAGTGCAACCGCCAAGGCTTATCACGGCATTCATCGGGAATTCGGTGAGTTTAGAAATCGATTTTGCATCAATTTCAAGGCCTTTTGCTTTCAGCTCATCAGCCATAGCAGGCAGTTGATGGGGCTGCCACATACCTTCGTCAGCCTGTGCGCCAAAACTAGCGGCCACGGCAACTGTGAGTAACCATTTTTTCATTGTGTTAAGTCCGTTTTATGTGAATGAAGCCACGCGCAAGCTGGGCCATTTTCTCGTTTTAATAGCGTTGTTTTAATTTTAAATAACTGTGCTAAAACCCAGCATCACTCGCTTTAAAACCTAAAAAGCAAAAAGTCAGGCCGGGGCCTGACTTTATCACATGCAACACTCTCTATAACAGACTCTGAAAAACTCGCTTACAAAGCAAATACATTTAATCAAAGTTACCCAGCAGCGTTCGCTAAAAAGCCACGCCTATTGCAATGAATTAGATCCCAACAAATAGTTGGGCACCCACAATCACTGCACCTAACAAACCAGCAATGACTAACGCAACAGATCCGCCAGACACTTGATAACCACCGAGCTGCGACTGACGTTGACGCAGTGCCATAACAATTGGCAAGAAGATGATCATCACGACCAATGGTACGGCTGCAAATCCCAGTACCGCCACAAAGCCTTCAGGCAAATACAAGGCACACAAAACAGGCGGAATAAAGGTCAGTAACCAAGTTTGAATACGGCCGGCAAACGTTTCTTTGGCGCGAGTTAATTCGGCGATAAAGTCATATAAACTTAAGGTCACACCGAGGAATGAGGTCACTAAGGCTAAGTCAGCGAATAATGAAATACATTTGCTGATCCAAGGCGTATGAGCAATATCCTGTAATGCCGTGACGAGTGAAGGTAGTGAACCTTCAAAACTATTCACCTCATATCCGCCTACTGTGCCTAAAGTCACCAATAACCAAAGCACATAACAAGCAAGTGGGATAGTCGAGCCGATTAACAACACTTTACGCAGTGATACTGCATCGCCATCGAGATAACGCACTAAAGTGGCGATACAGACGTGGAAACCAAACGAAGTAAACACCACGGGAATTGCCGCCATCCAATTGCTGGTCATAGACTCGGCAATCGCACCAGTTGCCATGCTAGCAATACTGACTTCGGGCAATAAAAATAATACCACCACCACGAGCAATAGAATCATTAACGAAAATAGGAAACGTGAAACTTTATCGACCCAAGCAACACCTAGCGCCGCAAAGCCACCGAGCACCAGTGTAAATAACAACACTGCGACTTGATTATCGAGCACGATATCGAACATGTTCTTCGCTTTAAGCACTAATAACGAAGAGCCGCCGGTGAGATAAGCCGCGGTCAAAGCAAATAATAAACTCAGGAAAGAAGCACCTTGAATTATTTGACCTTTTTTACCCAGTAACTTACCCGTAATAGCATGCACGTTATCTCCCACGCCAGTGCGTAAGTTAATTTCGAGCATCAGTAATGAGGTATAGGCGGACACGCCCCAAATAACGACGAGTAACACTAAAGCAGGGATAATACCTAAAGCCGCAGTGGCTAAAGGTAACGCTAACATACCTGCGCCAATGGCCGTCCCGGCAACGATGGCGATCGAGCCTAACATTTTTGAATTCACACAATAGTCCTGTTCAATAATTAATTATTATTTTATTTGAGTAAGATTTGAACCGATAAAGCCTTGCGTCTTAAATCGAAATAAGCGACACATCACTTAAAGCATCCAATCAGATCTCGACCTAGCAGATCAATTGGCCCCAATAGCTTTTGAATGTTTCAACCCAGTAGCCATTGAGGCTAACTAAATCGATTATTGAAAAATGGCATGACTTTCAATTGTGATAGCCCAAATTAATGTACCGATATAAGCATCGATTAAATAGATAGTTTGGGACATTAACAGAGCCAAACCCAGTGGGCAAGCCAGTTGTGAACAAAGAAGGGTAGCAAACGGTACGGTAACAACTTAATAGCGCTGTGATAAACGAAAATAAACAAGCCAACAAAATCGCTACCTTTGTTGAGAATACCTGTAATCTTGTATTAGGCTCGAATCAAAATAAAGCCGGTCTTTTTCCATCCGATGCAGACAAAAAGGGCTTAAACACAGCAAATATGTTTAAGCCCAATCACACCTTTTTGAAGCTAGGTTAGCTCAAAAAGTTAATTTACAGCTCAGTCCACGCCATAGCCCAAGAAGCGCCAACACCTGGCTCAAATCCTGTGGCAGAAGCCGACCACTGCACGCAATAGCCGCTATAAGGGAATGGCTTACATTGATACACTTTGCCATTTTTAGGCTGTAACACTGTAGTACCTGCAACGTAACCTTTCACGCCTGCTGGGAATACAAAATCAGCTTCTGGTGCAGGAGCTTGATCCTTTAAGAAGAGATCAAAGTTCTGCTGAATAACATCACCTTGTTTAGGCTCAGCTTTTACCTGCAAATGATAATGCCCAGCTTTAGGCTCAACGACGTCTAACACTAAGCTAGCACTGGTATCGTTAACAGTTTGGCTCACAAAACCTGCCGCGGTGCCATCATGGCTAAACAAATACGCTGACACTAGCATCTCGGCGTTACTGGTCACATCAAAGCTGACCTTCGCCGCACCATCGATAATTTGATAATCGTCGGCAAGTAAAGTGACTTCTAAGCTGTTGCCCGGAGCAGGAGCTAAATCAAATCCTACTTCGACACGCTCAATACCTGAGTTGTTCGCTGTAAAAATGTCGTTTTTGCCATACACAGGCTCAATCACACCCGATGCATTTTTTTGTCCCGCTTTTAACTGGGACTGCTGAGCATTAATCGCACTTGCTAATAGGAAAGGCCAATTTTGTTTATCACCTTGAGTCGCATCGCTAATGGTAATGACTGTTTGCTTAGCCGTTTGCTCACCATTGACGTCAAACACCCGGGTCATCACTTTATCGCCTGCTTTTAGATTGAGTGACGGATTGATATCCCCCACATCTTGCCATTCACTCGGCACAACAGGACCCGAGCCCAAGTTCACATCGATAGCATTGTAGAAACTATTCGTCGTATCTCCCACTTCCCACACGGCCAAGATCACTTGATAACCACTGCGACCTTCTGGCACGTAGCAGTCATGGGTCACTAACTTAGGCGGCTGTTCCATACCACCATCAACTACGCAAAAGGGTGCTAAGTCAAAGCTCGCTCGGCTCAAAGCTTGGTTTGGGTTCCAATCTTGGCGAGTTAAATAGTAACGCCAATTACGGGTGACATGGTTTGCTGTGAACTGCCAACTGAACTTATTCCAGCCCGCTTTAATATCCGTCTTTGCCCAACGGCTCGGACTTTGTTCATCCAAAGGTGAAAAAGCACCATTGCCAGCACTCGCCAGTTTGCCATCAGCAGGACCTGATTCAGGAAAACCCGATGGCCCCTCAACACTTTGCGGCTCCCATTGCACCGCGCCACAATTGGCATTTTTACCTGTTTTACAGGCATATGAACGCGATTCAGGTGCCACAACATAACCGTGCGCCTGCGCAGAGATACTCACAAACGCATTCGTCGCCATTACTGCCGCGGCCAATAAACTCAATTTAGAAATAGGGGAAAAAACAGTAGGATTTGCCACTTTAATGCACTCCATTGATTGCCTATCATCCTAAACATAATGATAGGCTTAGATATAAAAGTGGTATTTGGGCAAACAACAGCATTAAACAGCAGTCGTTTATCTTTCACAGAAATCGAATTCTGCGGCAACTCCGCTATCTTAGTTCACTAAAAAATCCATTTACAACCTTAGACCGGAAGCTTTGCGTCCTAACTTTTCAATTAGTTTGCCAAATACAGTCGTTATCATTGAGTCACTACGAGTTAACAGTATGTAACCAAGTAGAAATGACTTGGCTAAATTAGCAACAAAAGACAACGTTGTCAAAAAATAATTCATTTATATTCATTAAGTTACAGAATGTGGATCGGTATTTTTCTGACACCCGTCAAACATTTATCAGCACCTACTGTTATAAACTCGTGCTTGAAACTAAATCTTACCTAGGTATAATGCCCACCTCGCTTCGGGGGAGTAGCTAACTGGATTTCGAGCCATCGTCATCTAGGGTGAACATCAACATACTTGGCAACATGCCATGGTGTTCACAGCAAATCATAGATTTGCCCAGCAAGACCTGAGCACAATGACCGCACCTAGGGGTGGACGGTTTATTGTGCTTATGTCATAACCACCCCTAAAGGATCACACTTGGAAGCCCTACTTGCCTCAACCTTTACGGTTGCTATCGCCGAAATTGGTGATAAAACTCAATTACTTGCACTAATCCTCGCCGCAAGATTTAAAAATAAAACCGCCATTATTTTAGGTATTTTGCTGTCGACATTATTTAACCATTTTGCCGCAGCTTGGATTGGCCAATGGGCGATTAACTGGGTAAGCCCAGATCTGGCACGTTATTTAGTGGCTGCGTCATTCTTTGCGATCGCTCTTTGGGTGTTAATCCCCGATAAAGTCGATGCAGAAGAGAGCCGTTTCTATAAAATGGGCCCCTTTCTCGCCACCTTTATCCTGTTTTTTATCGCCGAAATGGGGGATAAAACGCAAATCGCAACTGTGGTATTAGCTGCAAAATACGATTCATTAACTATGGTGGTTGCTGGCACAACCTTAGGCATGCTGCTTGCTAACGTACCCGTAGTGATCGCAGGCCACTTCAGCGCCGAAAAATTGCCTATGTTGTGGATACACCGTGGCTGCGCCGTATTGTTCGCACTCTTAGGCGTAGCAACACTGTTCTTCTAAGAATCGAGGTAGGGGTTTTGCTGCAGAATAAAATTTCTTCACGCAATATTTTATTCTTTTAAACCTAACCGTTTTGCAAGTCGGTGCAAATTACCTGTATCGATTTGCAATATTCTTGCACACGCAGCCCAATTTTGTTGATTCGCGGCTAAAACTTGGCGAATAAGTTGACGCTGATATCTCTCAGTCGCAGCCTTAAGCCCCAGCATAACACTGGAATTATCTTGCGATTGTCCCTCACGACAGGCCGACTCAGACCTAAATGCTAATTCACTGGCTGGCGTTGCAGCATCTGATGGCCTATCTTCGTCGACTGTTCTGTGTGCTTGATTCATCAAAGAATCGAGCTGAAAATGTTTATTACTTAAGCTGATGTAAGTCGTTTTTAGCTCGGCTTTCGCCAACACCGCAGCCCTGTGTATCGCATGCTCTAGCTCACGCACATTACCCGGCCATGTGTATTGCTCTAATAACTGCTGCGCTGCGGGTGTGATATTGATATGGGTGAGTCCTAACTTCGCTTTACAACGTTCAAGAAAAAAACCTGTCAGCATGACAATATCTTGCCCACGCTCTCTTAATGGTGCTACGTGGATAGGAAATACGCTCAACCTATGGTAAAGGTCGAAACGAAAACGCCCTTCCGTTGCCTCTTGGTGCAAAATTCGATTAGTGGCGGCAATAATCCGAGTATTCACTTTTAGGCTCTTATCACTGCCAACTCGCTGTAATTCACCGTATTGTAAAACCCTCAATAACTTAGCTTGCAGCCCCAAGGGAAGCTCCCCGATTTCATCTAAAAACAAGGTCCCCTTGTCAGCGAGTTCAAACTTGCCTTGCCTATGACTGATTGCCCCCGTAAATGCCCCTTTTACATGCCCAAATAACTCGCTTTCGGCGACGGACTCCGGCAGTGCAGCGCAGTTCAAATAGATAAGTGATTTATCGGCTCTGGTCGATTGATTATGTATCGCCGCGGCCACTAACTCCTTACCCACGCCAGTTTCGCCAGTAATTAATACCGATAAGTCAGTGCCTGCCACGGCACTTATCTGCTGCTTTAGCGATTGGATCTGTGTGGATTGCCCTATGATCTCCTGCTGACTAGCAGGACGATTGAGCACCTCAGTTCCATTGGAAACTTCAACAACTTGGGATTCTAGCTGTTGCATCAATAACGCAGTATTAAGACTGGCTGCGGCCAGTGCACTGATCACACGCAACTCGCTATCACTAAAACCATCAAACTGATGAGGGTTGAAACCATCAATGGTGAGCGCCCCAATTAAGCGATCGTTCGCGATTAGTGGTAAACCAATGCACGCATGTACATGTAAGTTCGCACTATGATGTGGAATTAAACCATCATACGGATCGGGAAGTTCACTGTCGGCCGGGAAACGAACCACATCGCCAGCACGGGCGATAGCCTCTAATCTCGGATGTTCACTAATTTGAAAGCGCCGCCCTAACACTTCGGCAAAGAGCCCATCTATCGCCAAGGGGACAAATTGCTGCTCCCGAAATGCCAATAATGCCGCAGCATCACAATTGACACGCCGCCTGACCACTGCCAACAAACGCTCAAATCTGTCTTGCGTCGACACGCCGACAGTTAAATCTAAGGCTAACTGAGTTAAATCAGCATGGGCACTCATAGCACATCCACAGTCAAATAAAGTCATATTGACAACAGTGTAATGTCAATTTGACCAATATCAAATTGTCATTATGACACCAGCAAGTAATTTCAAATGTTGAAATACGTTAATACCAATAAAAATCAACACCTTATAATTTTGGCATAGTGAGTGCAATAAGAGATTTAACTAAATAAGCAAGATTTACGTAGCGCATTCATTATTAATTATCACAGGTGTATTTATGACTATTCATGTAAAAAACAATATCCACTGGGTGGGCCAACGCGATTGGGAAGTGCAAGATTTTCATGGTACTGAGTACAAGATAACTAAAGGCACAAGCTACAATAGCTACCTTATCCGTGAAGAAAAAACCGTGTTAATTGATACAGTTGATCATCGGTTTAGCCAGCAATTCTTACAAAATCTTGAAGCTGAAATTAATTTAACCGACATAGACTATATTGTGATGAACCATGCAGAGGAAGACCACTCAGGCGCCCTGACTGCATTAATGGCCAAAATTCCTAACACTCCAATTTACTGCAGTGAAAATGCGGTCGACTCCATTGTAGGACATCACCACCACCCAGAATGGAATTTCATTACCGTAAAGACAGGTGATAGTTTAGCAATAGGCAATGGTAAGCAACTGATATTTATCGAAGCACCTATGTTGCATTGGCCAGATAGCATGATGACATACCTCACCGAAGATGCGGTTTTATTCAGTAACGATGCCTTTGGCCAACACTATTGCGACGAACATTTATTCAATAATGAGGTTGATCAAAATGAATTAATGGAGCAATGCCTACGGTACTACTCAAACATTTTAACGCCCTTTAGCAGCCTAGTGACGGCTAAAATTCACGAAGTATTAAGCTTTAATTTACCTGTAGATATGATCGCAACTTCACACGGCATTGTGTGGCGTGATAATCCTGCCCAAATTATTCACCAATATTTAGCTTGGGCCGACGCTTATCAAGAAGACCGCATCACGATTTTCTACGACTCTATGTCCAATAATACTCGCATGATGGCCGACGGTATTGCTCAAGGTATTCATGATGTTGACCCCAATGTAGCAGTAAAAGTGTATAACGTCGCACGTCATGATAAAAACGAAATCCTTGCACAGGCATTTAGGTCAAAAGGTATTTTAGTCGGCTCATCCACCATGAATAATGTGATGATGCCTAAAATTGCCGCCATGCTTGAAGAAATTACGGGCCTGCGTTTTCGCAATAAAAAGGCGGCAGCTTTTGGTAGTTATGGCTGGAATGGCGGCGCAGTCGATAGAATTCACACTCGTTTGATGGATGCTGGTTTTGAAACCTCGGCGGGATTAAAAGTCAAATGGCGTCCCGATCGAGATGCGATGCAAGAATGCCGTCAGCACGGCCAGCGAATCGCGCGAGAATGGGCATTGCGGCCCCTCGATAGCGCTAATAGTCGCTCTATCATTAATCAAGTCATGTCAAAACCAAGCCAAGCCACCACGGCCAGTCAAACAGATGAAAATACTGCTACTAATAACGTCCCTGTGACGGCACCGATTGCAACAAAAGCGTGCGAATTAAATGATACACAATCAATGATTTGCACCGTTTGCCAATGGGTTTACGACCCTGAAAAAGGAGAACCTAATCAAGATGTCATTGCTGGCACACCTTGGACTCAAGTGGCCGAAGACTTCCTCTGTCCCGAATGTGGCCTAGGTAAAAGCGTTTTCGCTGTCATAAAAAATGAGGTGACTAATGCCTAAGCCAATCGTCATTATCGGCAGTGGATTCGCGGCATATCAGCTAGTCAAAACAATGCGACGTTTAAACCGCGAACAACCGATTACAGTTATCACAGCCGACTCTGGTGACGAATACCATAAACCAGATTTAAGCCATGTGTTTAGCCTTAAAAAAATGGCGTCAGACCTCATAAAATTGACCGCGACTGAATTTGCACATGAACAACAAATTGACGTGATAAATCACTGTGAAGTCATAAAAATAGATAAAGTTCGTCAGGTAGTCTGTTGCCATCAAGGACGCGAAATTGCGTACGAAAAATTAGTGCTTGCCACAGGTGCACGGCCCTTTATTCCACCTATAGAGGGGGATGGCGTCGATATCATCCACACAGTTAACAGCTTAATGGAGTATCAGGCCTGCGAAGCAGACATCCATGGCGCGAGGAGAGTACTAGTTATCGGTGCGGGTTTGGTCGGAGTTGAACTGGCAATGGACTTAGCAACTGCGGGTAAGCAAGTGTTTTTGGTCGATCCACAAGCGAGCTTAATGCCGAATATGCTACCCGAAATGTTAAGCCACAAACTGACCGCTGTACTAACGCAGCATAACGTCACAGTGCAATTGCAAACCCGAGTCAGCCAACTGCAACACCAAGATGGCAGTATCTCTGTGTGCCTAGATAATGACCAGCGGTTTATTTGTGATGCGGTTATCTGTGCAGCCGGACTGATCCCTAACAGTCAACTTGCCCAGCATGCGGGGCTAGAGGTCAATAAAGGTATCGTCGTTAACGAATGCTTACAAACCAACGATGCCCATATTTATGCGCTAGGTGATTGCGCCCAAATCAACGGCCAAAATAGGGCCTATTTGCAACCTGCGTTACTGAGCGCCAATGCACTGGCGAACACATTACTGAACCAACCGACAGCAGTGAATTTTCCCGCCATGCTCATTAAAGTGAAAACGCCACTGTTACCTATACAGCTCAGCGGTATAACAGTGAATGGCGTCCATCGCTGGCAAGTCGATATTGATGCTCAAGGAAGCTGTATTAAAGCATTCGACGTGGATGAAACATTTATAGGATTTATCGTAACCGAGGATAAAATGCAGCAAGCATTTGGATTGTTAAAGCAGCTAAATAGCCCTAACGCAGCGCTCATCGCAGCCTAAGAGCACATTAACGAGAATGTTAATATTGTTGTCGCTGATAATAAAAACTGAGTAGAGGCTTTCTACTCAGTTTTATCGTTTCTACTATTATTCAAACATTCGCAACAGCAATAGTTTAAAGACCTAATGCCAGTTTAATACGTTGTCCGTAATCCGCATCGGCTTGAGTAAAATGCGCCACCATACGTTGCTGCACATCTAAACTCGCTTGACTTAATGAACCCGAAATTGTTGCCACTAGGCGCGCTTTCTCAGCTTCAGAGAAGATGCGATACAAATTACCCGCTTGGGTATAATCGTCTTGGTTATAACGACTGTAACGCGCCGCTTCACCTTCTAAACGCAATGGTGGTTCGCTAAAGTTTACTAGCTCAACCAAGGCATCAGCAGTGCTGTTCGGGCCATAGTTTGCCAAAGCGTCGCCACCAGTTTGACTGCCATGATAAGGACATTGTGTGCCCGCCATCGCACCTGCACGTTGATGGTGATTTGCCTTAGCGGCATGCGGGCAGTTTACTGGCAATTGGTTGTAGTTAGCACCAATGCGGTAACGCTGCGCATCGGCGTAGGCAAATAAACGCGCTTGTAACATCTTGTCTGGTGAAGCCCCGACGCCTGGGACCAAATTACTAGGTGCCAATGCCACTTGCTCAACTTCAGCAAAGTAGTTTTGTGGCAGACGATTTAGTTCTAATACACCAATCTCAAGTAATGGATAGTCGCTATGCGGCCAAACCTTAGTTAAATCAAATGGATTGATATGGTAAGTATTGGCATCCGCCTCAGGCATAATCTGCACATTAACCGTCCAACGCGGGAAGTTACCATCAGTAATAGCAACCACCATATCGCGCTGTGATGAATCGGGATCAATCCCTTTTAATTTATCAGCCTGTTCATTGGTTAAGTTGACCACGCCTTGCTGCGATTTAAAGTGGAACTTCACCCAGAAACGCTCGCCCTTGGCATTCCACAGCGAGAAAGTGTGTGAACCATAACCGTGCATTTGACGGTAGTTTGCCGGAATACCACGATCCGACATCAAAATGGTTACTTGATGCATAGCTTCAGGATTCAATGACCAAAAGTCCCACATAGCCTGCGGATCTTTTAAATTGGTCTGAGGATTACGCTTTTGCGTATGAATAAAGTCTGGAAACTTAATCCCATCTCGCAAGAAAAAGGTCGGCGTATTATTACCCACGATATCGTGATTACCACGGGCAGTATAAAAACGTAAACCAAAGCCACGTGGATCGCGCTCTGCGTCGGCAGAACCCATTTCTCCACCTACGGTTGAGAAACGAATAAAGGTTTCGGTTTGCTTACCAACACCATTGAAATGGTCAGCAATGGTGTAATCGCTTAAATCTTTAGTCAGCGTAAATGTGCCGTAAACTCCTGTACCTTTGGCATGCACGATACGTTCAGGAATACGCTCACGGTTGAAATGGGCTAACTTTTCAATTAAATGCCAATCTTGTAATAGCAAAGGACCACGTTCACCCGCCGATAGTGAGTTTTGATCATCGGCCACTGGGGCGCCGTTTTGGCTCGTTAAGTACTGACTTGTTTGATGTTGTTGACTCATGCCCTGCTCCTTAGTCTTGATTGCTGGTTAACCAGGTTTCAATTAAATCGTAAATGGTGGCCATGGTTTATCTCCTTGGCTGCGACGTGTTGTCGATGGAGCAAGAATAGAGAATTACCACTTGAGAATAAAACGATTAAACTAGATTTTCACAATCTAAAAAAAAGATTAAGAATGGGTTTAGCAAGACAGTTAATGAATTACACGGACTCACAGCCAATGGTCCGCTCACATCACTTAAGATGCTGTTGAAAAACCAAATAGCTGCTCAGGACAATGGAGCGAAGTGCGGTGCGAGAAAGCGGAGTTAAGCTGATACACTGCCATTAACTGCTGGATAAGTCGGCTTCACGATAAAGCTTAACCAAATAATAAGTGTCAATCAGCACGATAAAAAAGTTAACTAAGGCAACAGGATAAGCCCCAATTGCCACACCGTAGGCCACAAATAAAGCCGCACCAATGAGATTCCACCAGCGCAGTTTCTTAATGTTTGACATCATCAGTGATATTGCAACGACCACTGAAGCTAAATAACCAACCCATTCCCAAATTGTAGCGTTATCCATATCCAATCCTTATCTATATATTATTTAAATCAAACGATTGATACGCCATTCACACCACAGGTAATAAGCTGGCTCATCGCATTTAGCGTTTAACGACAGCCGCCGTCATCCGTGAAATACAAGTCAGTTCACCCGCGCTGTTGTGGATTAAAATCTCCCATACAGAGCTGCGCTTCCCTAAGTGGATAGGCTTAGCCGTGGCGGTTAATACCCCATTACGGGAAGCCCGTAAGTGGTTAGCGTTAATTTCTTGACCGACACAATAGTACTGCTCAAAATCCACCGCGAAATTTGCCGCATAGCTGGCAACGGTTTCAGCAAGCGCGACATTCGCGCCACCATGCACTATGCCCAAAGGGTTATGCACCGCCGGACTGGCTGGCATAGTGGCCTTCATGTAATCGTCGCCAATCTCACTGATCTCAATTCCTAAAGTCTGCATCAAGGTGCCTTTGCCACCCACACCGGCGTCTAAACGCGCGCAATCCTCTAACGTTACAGCTCTAAACCAAATACTCATTGCAACTTCCTAGTCAATAAAACCAATCAGCAGTTTACTGTGAAGTGGATGAAGTTCAACTAGTTTACTCTCAGCTGGTCACATCAATATCAGCAAAAATAAGGCTCAAACTAACCAAGATTTAGCGGTACTTAGCTGACTAAACCAGACAAGAAATAATCCCCACACCACGACTACACTTGGCATAATTAACGCGTCGGCTCCTAGCACCACAGCCGCTTGCTGAATGCAAAATACATAGGTCATTTGCAACAAAATAGCGATAAGCGAGGCGACCAACACTTTATAAGCAATTAATTTTCTGAATAACAATAATAGACATCCTAGAACCCCTGAAACTACGGCAAAGCCAAACACAGCATCAATCCAAATTGGCGTTGTTTCATAGAGTGTAATTTGATCTGGGCTCATCTGTGCCAGTGCATCTGGCGTCATAGTCATTTGCATAACAAAAGCCATCAGCCCCATGATATTCCACAACAAACTGAGCGTTGCGACAAAGTAAAACCACAGTGGCGCCTTGATATTCATGGTTTTCAGCGGATTTGAGGTGGTATCCATACTCACTCCTAATAAAAACTGAAAAAAAGAGATAAAAAAGGGATGGTTAACCATCCCTTTGTTTCAGTCTAGCTCACAAATTGCACTTGTGAGTTAACCCCATATACAGGTTAACGGCGACGACGCTGCAAACCAAACAAGGACATCAGTGCTAAACCTAAATAACCTAAAGCACCGCCATCATCTTTAGGCTTTGGCTCAGGTTTTGGCGGCACTACTGGCGCAGGATAACTTAAAGCAACAATCACAGGATCATGATCCGATGCAGAAAAAGCATTTTCAGATTTAGCCAGATCACCAGAGAACTTCTTACCGTATTCAAACAGGCTAGATTCCACTGAGTTGATATGCCAATCTTCAATATCCACTAAACGTTTGGCTAAGCTAGCATTGGCTAAAGCATGATCTAAGTTACCTAACTCGCCGTTATAGCTATAAGAGAAAGTGCTTGCACCGTGGGCTTTCGTGTTCAAGTTGATAAAGCCATAACCTTTTTCAATCTTGCTGCCTTGGCGTTCAAACACTTTGCCGTCGAGCGTCGTCCACGAAGCGGTCAGGATGTCACGCTCTGACTTGCTCGCATCGAAGTCGGTTAGTACACGGATAGGATCCTCCATACCATAGGCATTCATATCACCGATGATCAGTAAGTCGCCTTTCACGTCTTTTAGCGTTTCACCCAAGACTTTGGCTGCAGATACGCGGAAAGCATTACACTTGCCCTGTTGATCGGCCGGATCAACTGACTCTTCGAAGTTAGCCCAATCTTCTAAACAGCCTGAGCCTTTAGATTTCAAATGGTTAACGACTACGGTCAGAGACTCATCATGGATTTTAAAGGTTTGCGCTAAGCTGTGACGTTGATAAGCATCATTGCCAGGGTTAGTCTCAGTTTTGCCATCTTTTGTGCGAGTCACGCTGCCAGCACTGGCGTGCTGTTCTGGAGTACCGATAACTTGTGCTGCCCCCGCTAAAGCCACTTTACCACCACGGTATAACATGCCGACAGTAATCGCATCTGTGCCAAAGTACTTGCCGTCATACTTATCAGCATCGGTGATTTCAACAAAGCTATAGGCGTTTTCAGGCGTCTGCTTGTCATTTAGTGCATCGACTAAATCCTTAATCGCACTCTTCTCACCAAAACCGTTGTTAGCAATTTCCATCAAACCGACGATATCGGCGTTCATGGCGGTAATAGCGCTAACGATTTTAGTACGTTGTAGCACCATTTCTTCCAGCGTTAGGGCGCCACGGTTACTGCCTGATGGATTGGTATCGCCACCATCAACATCGTTAAAGAAGTTCAGCACGTTAAAGCTAGCCACGCGCAGATCTCCCTTAGTTGCAACACTTGGGGCTTCGGTTCTATCGTCACCACGGATAAAATCACCCGCTGTAATAGTATTAGTCGCCACTAAACGATAAGCGCCGTAGCTGTAACCAATCACACCTTGCAGGTTAGTCAGTTGATCGCCAACACGGATGTAACCCGTTTCCACATTGAAATCAGGGAAGTATGGAATAACACCATTGGCAGGCTTGTAATCGGATTCGATAAAGAGTTGGTTTTCGCGGTTAGATTTAACTAATGCCGTTGCTTCAGCAGAAAGCGCTGGATACAGCTGTGTCGGCTTCATCAAAGGTGCTTGATATGACACTAGCATGTTATTGCGACTACCCGCATAGTCGAAGCTGAAGGTGCGGCTGATTTTAAGATCGCTGCCCGCATCTAAGGCCACATTCATGCCTTCATAGCGCTCTAATGCTTGCGCTAAGGTTTCGCCATCGGCCACATAGAAAGGTGCGGCAACAGGGACTTCACCCTTAGCGCCAACATCAAATTTCTTATCGGCTTTAATATCGATTTGAGTTAGGCCAAAGTATTCTTTCACTTTACCCTGCACACACACTTCAACCCCTGGTTGAATCGCTTCAGGTGCAGCTTCACCTAAGAATACAAATACACCATCAGAGGTATACGGTGAGTTATCACCCTTAACTTCTTGTAAGTAAAAACCTTTAAACAAGCTTTCACCACGGGCAGTCACGACGCCACGCACAGTCACTTCGGCTTCAGATTCGAATGCCCCTGCTGGTACAAATGGGCTCGACTCGCCCGCACCTTGTACTTGATAAATAGGCACAATTTTAGCGCCAGTACAGCTAAAGAGCGGCACTTCTGGCTCAGCAGGCGTTTCTAGAGAACCTAAACCAGAGAAGGTATCTTTAGGTAATTGTTCCCACTGGGCGGCATTAAATACTGTATTCGCCACTAACGCATCTAATTTACGTTTTAAGGTAACGTCTAATCCCCAACCCGTTGGCGTCGGCACATCACCAATAATATCGATGACTGCATCATCTTTCATTAAGGCAACCGCATCACCGCCATTAAAACTTAAACTACCAGAGTAACTATCAACCCCTTGAGCAACAGTAATAGTACCGCTAGTATTTAAAATAACTTTTGTCGATTTTGCCGCAATAGTTTGACCACCTAAAGCCACCATATCCGACGCAACAGTAGCACCATCTTTATAACGAACCAGTTTATAACCCGCGAGATCAATTGCCGTATCGCCGCTGTTATACAGTTCAATCGCTTTATTATTTGAGCTACCTTCAACATATTCGGTGATCATCACATCTGCGCTTGCCATCATAGGCAAAGCCGCTGCAACAGCTAAAGAAATAGCCGTTAATTTATTAACATTATCCATATCATCAACCCCATTATTATAATATTGCCGCTAACTTCTATTAACGTGCGAGCGGATTATTTCAGAGTTGAATGCGTAAAAAAAGAGGGCAAGATCGCACATTGCCAATGTAACACATTGATGAGTAACTAATTATAGACTTCTCACTGTTCACCTAACAGAACAGGATGGTAAATCAAAAGTATTAGCCATGTAAAAACAAACAGTAAGAACAATACACATAAGCTCAAAGCATTTGGCATCCTGCTTAAATAACAATCAATATTTTAATGTGATATTTTGATGATATTATTCAGTATGCAATACCCAATAAAATATAAGGAACACGGGTCCTTAAAAGGTAATGGATATAATTAAAACTTAATTTAGCATTCATTATTTTGAAATAAACATAACAGTCAAACTGCTAAAGTGGATGATTTATACCCTTGGTTATTGCAGCAGATTAATGTTGATGATGGGTATAAAAATGAAACACAGAGCCAGTCTGAGAACCAACGGCTGTAAGATAGTGAGCTCAATATTAAAACAATAATGCGAATTTTACAGACAAAAAAATACCGCTCATTTAGGAGCGGTATTTTCAATTGCGGCGTATTACACGTCGCAGCTAATCAATTACTTTTTAGCAGGTTCAGCTACTGGCGCCGCAGAAGCTTTCTCGATTGATTTCAACTCAACTTCGAAAATCAACGTAGAGTTTGGTGGAATAGTACCAGTATCACGTACGCCATAGGCTAATTCTGATGGGATCACAAACTTGTACTTAGCGCCAACAGGCATTAATTGCACGCCTTCAGTCCAACCTGGAATAACGCGATTCAAAGGGAACTTAGCCGCTTCGCCGCGTTTATAAGAACTATCAAACTCAGTACCATCAAGTAAAGTACCGACATAATCCACTTCTACAGTGTCTTCTGCGGCAGGCTTTTCACCCGTGCCTGGAGTTAATACTTCATATTGTAAGCCAGACTCAGTTGTCACTACACCAGGCTTAACCTTGTTTTCTTCAAGGAATTTTTTACCATCTTCGATATTTTTCGCAGAAATCGCTGTTGCTTGTTCCTGACGTTTATCGTTTAACTTTTTATCTAGACCTTGAAGAATGGTTTGCATTTCTTCTTCGGTTAAACTTAATTGGTCATTCAGACCATTAGTGAAACCAGTGACGATCAGAGTGCGATCAACTGGCAGGCCTAATTCTTCTTGCTCTTTGATATGGCCAGACATATAACGACCGATTGAAGCGCCTACACTGTAAGCTTCTTTTTGAGCTTCAGTCGTTAATTCAACATTTGTACTCGTAGCTGCTTTTTCTTCTTGATTACAAGCAGATAGGCCAATAATAGCCAATGCAACTAACGATAATTTATAAATCGATTTCATTAAAGCTTCCTCAGCATCCTCAAGCGGTTACAATAACCTAAGCGTGACAACTTTATACTAGTTATCTCGGTTATACCAACTAGATTCTTTATGGGTTAACAGTGATTAATGTCACTTGATCAAGTCTAAAGACAACAACTTAGGGAGCAAGTTCATGAAGAAAAATCTACTGCTGGTAATTTGCACAGTTTTTCTAATCGCTTGCCACCCCAAAGCAGAAGATATCAGTGTTCTCACAACAGAGCCCAGCTATAGCGCGAGCCTATCAAGTAATGGGCAATTCGCCTTAGTCGCCACTCAAAGTAGTGGAGTCCAATGCTGGGACCTCAGTACTCATACACTTAAATACCAATGGATACATGGCGATATCAATACTGGCGTCACAGGTACGGCAATTTCGCCCAACGGACTATTTGCTGTGTCGTTAAGCCGAGATTCAGTTGCCATGTGGAGAATAGCCGACGGAAAATCCCTAGGATGGTGGTCTTTGCCTTCATCCGGTGAAAGCGTGGCGGTAGCCGATAATGGCGCACTACTCATTGGTTTAAATGATGGTTCCGTTATGTCGCTCAATGCTGCCCAAAGTGCCTTAATCAAATTTCTGGGACATAAAGATCGCGTCAATAGCGTGGCCCTCTCCGCGGATGGTCGATTAGCATTAACGGGTTCGAATGATATGCAGGCGATTCTTTGGCAGGCGCAAACGGGTCAGCCGCTTCATACTTGGACCTTAGGCAGCCGTATCACTAAAGTGGCGCTTAACGACAGTGGCACACTAAGTTTTACCAATGGCAGTACAAATGAAGCCAAAATCTGGGATAACACTAGCGGTAAGCTGTTAAATCAGTTAGATATTACACGTCGGCAGATGAACTTTTCTGCTGTGAGGTTTATCAAACAAGACAGCCAGATATTAACGGGAACGCCGGCGCGGGAAGTCATACTGTGGCAACGAGACTCGGGTAAGGAAATCGAAAAATGGCAGGTTGCACTCACTAAAAACAGCCAAAATCGAGGAGCCGTTGTATACTCTGTGGCAATTCGAGATACCAATAAAGTCGTTAGTATCAGTAGCCAAGGCTTAGTTGAGACTTGGCAGCAATAGAGGTTAGTCATGCAAGGCGTACAAGCACAGATTGAAGATCTAGAAACCAAATTGGCTTTTCAAGAGCTCACAGTCGAAGAGTTAAACCAAGAAGTGATCAAATTAAATCGACTTGTGGCTCACCAGCAGCACCAAATTCACATGTTAATTGGTAAGTTACAAGACATGGAACCCAGTAATATGGCGACTCAGGCAGAAGAAACGCCGCCGCCACATTACTAATACTGACGCTTTAAAATAAGACTTTGATTCAAAAACTGTTACCGCAAAATATCCAGGGAATGCGATGTTTATACATTTGATGCCAAAACAAACCCCGCCTTTATTACCCATAGCGTTAGTGGGTGAAGCTATCCTAGGGCAGACTGCAATTGCAGTGCATCATTTCGATGCCGAGCTCGCGCACCTTGCAGAGCAAATGTCTGCCAGCATGGAAGCCGCCAAAGGCGTTGGCATCGCGGCGCCACAGGTTCACAGTCCCTTAGCCTTATTTATTATGGCTTCTCGCCCTAATGAGCGTTATCCAGACGCACCCAATATGGCACCTGTGGTCGTGGTTAATCCGCAAATCATTCATGCATCGAGTGACTTAGTCGGCGGCGAAGAAGGTTGTCTGTCCGTTCCCGGCCAAAGATTTAACATACTAAGACATCAAGCCATTGAAGTGCGCTACCAGAATTTACAAGGCGAGTGGCAACAGGCCGAATTAACAGGCTTTATTGCGCGGATTTTTCAACACGAATTTGATCACCTGCAAGGGATCACCTTACTCGAGCGTTCACGTATGCCTGAACAGGCTCAGTCGATTTCAGCCCAGTCCATCGAACAAGGTGAAGCGCAATAATGAAACTGTCTTTGGTTACACCTTTATCTCGCGCTTTTATTGCACCCGCTTTGGCAATGGGGTTGGTGTTAAGTTTATCGGGCTGTGCCTACAACAGTATTTTCATTAATTACCCTTCACAGATTGAACCGCTCAAACAAGAGTTGAATAGTGCAACGCCCTTGGCCGATATCGACAAACTTGCCAGCAATATCAATGGTAACGACGGCCTACTCTATGCTCAAGAAGCGGGCCGTATTGCTCAAGTCGCCGGCGATTTTGCGGCCAGTAAAAAGTACTATCAACAAGCGGTCGATGCTTACACCGCCTTTGATGATAAGGCCAAAGTCAGCGTCAGCGACATTAGTGCCACAGCCAGCAGCTTAGTGTTAAACGACAATGCGATTCCGTACCGTGGTCCTGGGTATGAACGCATCATGCTGCACCAATATCAAGCCCTTAATTATTTGTTTAGTGGCGATTACCAAGGCGCTTTAGTCGAAGTTCGTCGCAGTAACGAGTTACAAAGCAGTGAGCAAGAGCGCTATCAAAAATCGCAAAAGTCGGTACAAGCCATGGCGAACGGGACTATCGATGCCGAGGTCAACAAACTAGGCCAAGCCGCAGGCACTGTGACGAGTTCTTTCTTAAACGCTTACAGCTATTACACCACTGGCGTATTACATGAAGTGCTGGGTGAGCCGAACGATGCCTATATCGATTATCGTAAAGCGGCACAAATCACCCCAGACAACACCTATTTACAGCAAGATCTGGTGCGCCTCGCCAAGCAACTCGGCATGCCGCAATATGATGAGTTTAAACGTCGTTGGGGCGATGCTAAATTACCTAATCCCAAAGATGGCCAAGTGATTTTGATGGTCGAGCGCGGCTTTGTGCCTGCTAAGCAAGCCCTCACAGTGCCTTTTACTATCCATGGCAATTGGCAAACCGTGTCGCTAGCCACTTACATGCCAAACAATACTTTTGTGCCAGAGACGCAAGTGCAAGGTTTAGGTACAGTGCTGAAAACTGAACCTATTGCCAATATCGATGCCTTAGCCATCACAGCACTCAAGGAAGATCTGCCCGCAACCTTGGTTCGCCAAGTCGCACGTGTCTATGCCAAATCTGAGATGGCCTATCAGGTTGGAAAGAGTGGCAGCCCCGGAAATAATGCCGCCGATATTGGCAGCATAGCGATGCAGATTTTTAACGTAGTAACAGAGCAAGCGGATCGTCGTAGTTGGCTGACGCTGCCTAAACAAGCACAGATCGGGCGGCGTTATTTGAGTGCGGGTGAATACACTTTGCAGTTAGATAAAGCGCCACCGGCAAAAATTGACGTTGCAGCAGGCAAAACCACCTTAGTCTGGGCAATTGATACTGGTAATTACACCCGAATTTATTCAATAATCATTTAGCCTAGCGGTTGTGGTATTTGAATAAGACGAGTGTCATTAAGTTTATACAATCACAAAATGGAACTGACTATGAAACAATTTAAACTGATTTTTGTGCTGGCTGCCGTTATGGGTCTGGCTGCATGTCAATCTAAAGTCGAGTATGGCGATGCCACCGAAGTTGAAACCGTCAATGAGAACTTTGGCTCAACGGATCTACAAGCTATTGCAGCCAAGATGGTGGATAGCATGATGACTTTCCCTCCTATCGTGGCCATGACAGCTAATAGCCGTCCGATTTTATTTGTCGACAGCATCAAGAATAAAACCTCAGAGCACATTGATACTGAGTCAGTTACTGACTCTATCAGCAACAAACTATTGCGCTCAGGCAAGTTCCGTTTTATCGACATGACCAAAGTAGACTCAGTCCGTAAGCAACTGGATTACCAAAACAACACTGGCATGGTTGATCCATCAACCGCCATCAAGTTTGGTCGTCAAATCGGCGCGCAATACATGTTATACGGCAATTTATCAAGCATAGTGAAGCAAGACGGTAGCACTAAAGACGTGTACTACAAGATGACAATGCGTTTAATGGATTTAGAAACAGGCTTGATTGAATGGTCTGATGAAAAAGAAATCCGCAAGATGAAGTCTAAGTCTTTCTTAGGCATGTAATTGTCTCAGGCGCTTACTTTCGCCAAACTGAGTTTCCAATAAGCCAGCTGAAATGCTGGCTTTTTTTTTACATTTTTAACATTGGTTATCCTAGGCAAATAAGGTAGTGTACTCGGCCAAAATACACTGCAATGATACTGGCTCAAATCGGCACTGGCGCAGGGGATAATTTGCCACAAAGGCAAACCTACACACACGATATTGAATCCAAACATCCAAGCAGAAAACAAAACAAATCGTTGAAGGATTTAAGTTGTGAACTTGTTTAAAGCCAGTCTCGTTGCCCTTACCTGCGGCACATTAATGTCGTGTGCAACCCAAAGTACACTCAATACGGGTCCACGTGATGCTAGCGCTTATATTAGCCAATATCAGGCTGCGCTTCGCTCGCAGGTCATCTCCGATATTCACTATGACTTGGATTTTCAGCTCACAGGGGACGCCGAGTTTTCCGCCACCTCCAAAGTGACATTTCAATTAAGTGAAGTGCCAAAACAACTGAGCTTAGATTTAAACAAGGCGCAGATAAAACGCTTTATCATCAACGGTACCGCCGTATACCCCAATTACAATGGCGCTTATATCAGCTTAAATACGCGTTTACTCACCTCAGGTGAAAATACCATTGAAGTGCAATTTAGCCGTGCCCACAGCACCAATGGTGAAGGTTTACACCGTTTTAAAGATCCAATCGATGGCAAGGTCTACCTCTACTCTCATTTTGAACCCGCTGCAGCTCAGCAGATGTTCGCAGTGTTCGACCAACCGGATCTCAAGGCTAACTATCAAATTACGGTAACAGCGCCCAAAGACTGGCAAGTCATTAGCTCGATGCGTGAAAGCCAAATCACCCCAGCGGGTGCTTACAATCGTTGGACTTTCCCACAAACACCTAAGCTAAGCCCATATAACTTTTCGATGCACGCGGGCCCTTATCACATGTGGCAAGACAACTCAGGCCGCTATCCTATGCGCCTGTTCGCCCGTCAATCAGTTGCTAACCAAGTCACGGAGCAGGATTGGTTTACCTATACAAAACAAGGGTTAACTTTTTTCGATAATTACTTTGGTATTCCTTACCCCTTTAAGAAATACGATCAAATTCTAGTGCCAGACTTCCTTTATGGCGCGATGGAAAACGCAGGCGCAGTGACCTTTTCCGAAGATATCTTCCTTCATAAAGCGGCTATGACAGCGGATCAGAAGCAAAATCTTGCGGGCGTGATCATGCACGAAATGGCGCACCAGTGGTTTGGCGATCTCGTCACCATGAAATGGTGGAACGGCTTGTGGTTAAATGAAAGTTTTGCTTCATTTATGGGCACACTAGCGACTCAAGAAGCTACAGAGTTCACTAATGCTTGGCGTACCTTCTACGCTAAAGGCAAGCAAAAAGCCTATGAGCAAGACAGCTTAGTCACCACGCACCCCATTGAAGTACCCGTAGCAACAACCCAGAACGCCTTCGACAATATCGATGCTATCACTTACCAAAAAGGCGCATCAACGCTGAAACAATTACGCCATTTACTCGGGGACATGGTGTTTCGTCGTGGCGTCAGTAACTATTTAAAACAATACAGTTATCAAAACGCTGAGTTAGACGATTTTATCAATAGCCTAGGGAAAGCCGCTGGCCGCGATTTAAGTGCATGGACTCAAGAATGGCTCTACAGCGCGGGCGTTAACACCATCAAGGCGGAATATCGTTGTGAGGGCAACCGAATCAGCGAATTTAGCCTACGGCAGCTCCCTGCAAGCGCAGAGCTACCCACATTACGTGAACAAAAAGTCCAAGTGGCTCTATTTACCCAAGGTCGCTTTGATCTGCGAAATGACATTACAGTGCCAGTGACTTACAAAGGCGAGCGTACCGAAGTTAGACAACTGATTGGTGAGCGCTGCCCAGACCTAGTCTATCCAAACTTTGATGATTGGGGCTTTGTGAAAGTCGAGCTTGATGACAAGTCATTTAATACCGCAAAACAACAACTGAGTAACATTTCCGATCCACTACTGCGATCTATGCTGTGGCAAAGTCTGTGGGACAGCGTCCGCGAAGGTAAATTGAGCTTAGATCAATACCTAAGCACAGTGTTTGTTAACGCGCCAGCTGAGACGGACTACACGATTGTTGGTCAGATCATCGATAGCATGTTGCGCTCGAAGGAATATCTCGCGCAGATCGCCCCTATTCAGCAAAACTACGCTGAAAATGCAATTAAAGGCTTAAGCCAAATGAGTCTGAGAAAAGCAATGGAAAATAAAGGCGATAATGACTTCCAACGGATCTGGTTCAATGCCTATGTCAGTTTAGCAAGCGACAGAGATTCACTGCGTCATTTAGCACAACTCATTGACGGTGAAACAAAAATTAAGGGGTTAACTTTAGATCAAGATTTACGATGGGCAATCATCACCCAGCTTAATCGCTATGATTTTCCTAACGCGCTGCAGCGCTTAACCAAAGAAGCTGCCAAGGATAATTCAGACTCTGGCGAAAAAGCGGCACTTGCGGCACAAGTGATCCGCCCTGAAGCGGCCGCAAAACGTCGTTGGTTAAGTAAAGTCCATCTAGACAGCCTGCCTTTCTCCAAACAGCGGATTATTATGCAAAATCTTTATCCTGCTGAGCAAAAACTATTAAGTGCAGCTACAGCGGAAGAGCGTCTGGCGAGCTTAATGGATATGGACAAAAAAGGGCCAGTATTTATGCGTAATTATAGCCATTTCCTCATCCCAACCGATTGTAATTACACTAGCATAGCGGCATTGGACAAAGTACTTGATCGCCAAACTGGGCTATCTAACCTTACCCGCCGTAATCTACTGGAAACCCGTCAAATAGAGCAGCGTTGTGTGCTGATCAAAAATAAGATGACCCACTAATATTTAGGTCATTTTAAAATGAACAAGGGGCTCCTAGGAGTCCCTTTTTTATGCTCTGTTACAGATGAGTCTTAAACTTGAACCAGCACACAAGATGCTACCTGCGCGAAATTAAGCTCACTAACCTTTGATATAAACAAGCCAGCATTCTGAATAATGAATTAATCACACTCACAACCAGAGACATATTTAATTAAATTGTTAGCTTGAGCTTATGTATTTTAACGGCTTACTGTCGATAACTAATGTTATTTATCACCTGTAAAATATTATTCATCTCTTCAGTTTAGTCTGCTAAGTTCCATCCGTTCATCAAATAAACAACCGCTGACGCAATCGTTATTGATATAAAAATCATGTAATTATTAAATTCATAAATTATGGGCGTCACTTCTAAATTTATTACTATAATTCTTCAATGATTTAATGTTTTGCCCCGTACTGCCGCTATACTAAAACAACGTTAGAGAGCTAACGGAATATAAAGGATATAGATTATGCGATCGACACTCAAAACGCGGCTGCTGTTTAGCAGTCTTTCCGCTGTACTGATCACTATTGCTGTACTCGTAAGTATCTCTAGTTATTTCATTAGAAATAATGCGTTAGAAAACACCCAACATGAAATTGACCAACTGGCGAATACCTTTTCATCCGGCATAGGTCAGTGGATGCAAGACAGAAAAATGGCCATTACGAGCCTAAAGCAAACCATTGAAGCCGAACCTAGTACCAACGTTACCCCTCATTTGTTGCAAGCGCATACTGCGGTTGACTTTGCCCTCACTTACTATGGTGACGAGCAAGGCAACATGTATCGCCAAGATCCGTCGCTGAATGCCGCAAATTATGATCCCCGCGTTCGCCCTTGGTATATGGATGCTAAAACGGCGGGTAAAATGATCATGACGGCGCCCTACGTCAGCGCCACATTGAAAAAACAAGTCGTAACTATAGCAGAACCTGTGATGAGCTCAGGCCAGCTCATAGGCGTAGCGGCTGCGAACTTAACCATAGATCAGTTAACAGATGCAGTGCAGCGCCTCCAAGTACCAGGCAAAGGTTACACTCTGATGGTCGATAATGCAGGGCTCATTATTAGTCATCCCAATAGCCAGCTAAATACTCAACAACTCACTAAAATCGATAGTAATTTTAGTAATAACTGGTTATCACAGCGCACTAATGCCAATACGATGGAAGAGCGAAACCTCGATGGTGCCACTAAGTTAGTCTATGTTGCGGCAATACCCTCAACAGACTGGGCGCTGATTTTCGTAATGGATAAGCAAGAAATCATGTCACAGGCAACCGATCTCGCTTGGTGGATGTCTGCCGTAGGTGTTGCACTATTGGTGCTGTTTGGTTTGATTTTAATCGCCATCTTTAAAATTCAATTCAAAGATCTCGAACGCGTTGCCCAAGCACTCAATGATATTGCCGAGGGCGATGGCGATCTCACTGTGCGCATTCATACTGCCAACAGTCACGATGAAATTGGTATGTTAGCTTCGGGTTTTAACCGCTTTGTAGAACGTCTACACGGTATGATTTCCCGCATGCACAAGATTGCGGGTCAATTGGAATATCAAGCCAAAGGAAGTAGTGCGTCGGCAACGGATAACAGTCAGCGCATTGAAGTACAGCAAGATGAAGTGACTATGGTTGCCACTGCGGTGACCGAAATGGCCAGCGCCACCGAGGAAATTGCCAGTAATGCGGAGCATACAGCGCAGACCGCTCAAAATGCGGTCGGACTTTCAAACCATGGCCATAAACAGGTAATGCAAAGCCAGCAATCTATCCGTAATTTAGCCAGTGAAGTCGAAACTGCAGGGCGAATTATCGGTGAACTGAACGAGCACTCACAAAAGATCAACAGCATTTTGTTGACCATTAGTGGCATCGCAGAGCAAACCAACTTACTTGCACTCAATGCAGCCATTGAGGCGGCACGTGCAGGAGAACAAGGTCGTGGCTTCGCTGTAGTTGCTGATGAGGTGCGTGTACTGTCACAACGTACGCATTCATCGACACAAGAAATTCAAGCGATGATCGAAACCCTACAACAAACCGCAGGCAAAGCCGTTAAGTCTATGACTCAAAGTCATGAAATGGCAGAAACCAGTGTGGCCGATGCTAATTCAGCCAGTGAAAGTCTGTTGCAAATCAGCAAAGCCATTAATGATATTTCAGATATGGCGAGCCAAATTGCCACTGCAGCCGAGGAGCAAACCTCAGTCACCAGCGAAATCAACCGTAATACAGAGTCGATTCGTGAAGTGTCAGAGAATCTCTCGATTGAGGCACAAACGTCTATGGTCCAAGCTCAAGAGCTCGCCCATTTAGCCGCATCATTGCAGCAGGAAGTTAATCGCTTCAAACTGTAATCAAAAGCCTTATTTTATATAAAGATTACATCAACAGTTCCATACAATAATGCCCGCAAGTGTCAGTGACATTTGCGGGCATTTCTTTACATATTATTTCTTCAAAGACTTACAATGGCTTACCTAAAACAAGCTTAAATGATCTTCATCGCTTTATTTTCAGGAATATTGGCCTCAGGCCGAAGCTCAGCATGTAAGTTTCTTAATCCTTGGTAACCCATTTCAATTCGATTTCCGCCATTCTTTTTAGCTTTATACATAGCAGTATCGGCACAGGAAATAAGCTGTTTCTCATCTTCACCGTGCTCTGGATACAGAGCAATACCGATACTCGGCAGAATATGGATCTGCTGTTCGGCAAGCTCGAAGGGTTGCTCGAATACTTGCAATATTTTTTGCGCAGCCAGCAGGGTATTATGTGCTGAATCGACTCGTTCAAGTAAGATGACAAACTCATCCCCCCCAAAACGCGCAACGGTATCTGAGCCCCTCACACAACTGACTATTCGCTGCGCTGTCACTTGCAGTAATAAATCGCCCACGCTATGACCAAAAGTATCGTTAACCCACTTAAATTTATCTAAGTCTAAATAAAGCAAAGAGAAATAACTTGATTCCCTATGGGCTCGAGATAGCGCCTTTTGAAATCTATCGTAAAAAAGCTCACGATTGGGTAACAAGGTTAACTGATCATAAAGTGCAATATGCTCTAATCGCGCGAGCATTTGTCGACGCTCAATTGCAAAGGCTATTTGCGTAGAAACAAACTCCAATAACTCACGGTCTTGGTGTGTATATGAAGCCGAAGTGGGCAAGCTATGCATAATCAAAGCGCCGATAACGCCTTTCTGTAGCTTCAGCGGCACACCCAGCCAACTTAAACTGCCATTACCCAAATCTTCACGAATCGCTTGGGGATAATCAGTTAAAGTCACGGGACACAGGAGTAAAGACTCAGCACTGCGGATCACTTGGTCAGTGAACACACTGAAACTTGCAATATCGATAAGTGAATCCTTGCCAGTAGCGGCTTTATAAGGAAAACTTAATTCATTTAAATCTTGATCGTACAATGCAATAGCAAAGTTTGCTGCAGGCAATAATTTAGCAATAATTTCATGAATTCGACGATATAGGGCTAGCAAGTCCTCAGCGACATGCACAGCCTCTGAAATCTCATATAAGGCTGCTTGTCTACGTTCGGCATTTTTGCTCTTAGAAATATCTCTAGCGACTGCGACACGTTGTTGATAAGCATCGGACCAACGTGCAGACCAAAGAATATCGACGATAACACCATCTTTACGCACATAACGGTTTTCAAAATCGACTTTAAAGCGACCTGCCATAATTTCATTGGCCGTTGCGAGAGTGCGTTCCCTATCCTCTGGAATGACAAGATCTAGCATCTGCATACCCATCATTTCTTCTGGGGTATAGCCAAAAATACGTTCTGCCCCTGCACTGACAAATTCAAACCTCCCCGCTTTATCGACGACACAAATAGCATCCAAGAGAAGGTCGATAAAATTGCTTAAGGAAGTGTAGCCATCATTATTCACGTAATTCTCCAATAAACGTCCGTCTTTGGCTAAGTCCTAAGTTTGATCATAAGCATAAAAATAATAATAACGCACTATTAGAGTAGGTTAATTTTCAATGTCATTCCAGAGTTGGCTAAGTTAAGTCCGACTTTTACAGAGTTAAATTCAAACAAAATCAAACACAATACTTAAGGCCATCGGTGGCACTATTTGACTCTGGACGACAGATATCGGCACAATGCCCTAAAATGTTGGTCAACATCAGGGCGCGGCTTTGGTACGCGCAAATCGCATTAAAGGAATTTATTTTTGGACCGATTGTGCTCTCCGTTACATCAACCCAACCATTTTCGCCTTGGGCTTGCCATGTGGTCGCACTCGAATTGGCAAGAAAGTGTGTATGGTCACGGAACTAAACAAGCGGAGCGACTCGCCCGTTACGCGACAATATTCAATACTGTCGAAGGGAACACCAGCTTCTACGCAACGCCTGCACAGCAAACGGTAATGAATTGGCACAGTGCCACGCCCGATAGCTTTCGTTTTACCTTCAAACTACCGCAAACCATCACTCACCAAAGATTATTGCAACACTGCGGCCAAGAATTGAAAGATTTTTTCCAGATAATGACACCATTAATCGATAAAACAGGGATCTGGAAAATTCAACTGCCCGCCCATTTCGGCCCAGAAAGCTTGCCTGCGTTAGCGCAATTTCTAGATCAAATCCCCCAAGGGTTAACCTATGGCGTCGAAGTCAGGCATGCTGCGTTTTTTGCTAAGGGAGATGCCGAGCGTGCGCTTAATCGATTACTCATCGATAAAAAAGTGAATCGCATCATCATGGACAGCAGGCCCTTGTTTGCACTGCCGCCCTGCAATGTCGCGATTATCGACGCTCACAAGAAAAAACCTCGAGTGCCAGTGCATGCGATTGCCACCGCCAATAATCCAGTGGTGCGCTTTATCGGCCAACCAGACGATGCCGTCGCACAACTCGCACAGCAAGGCGTTGCTGTTTTACCTAAGGATAACGATACCTTTTTTGATAATTGGCTCACCCAACTCCCGCAATGGCTCGCAGAAGGTCGAGAGCCCTATCTATTTATTCATACTCCCGACAATGAAGCCGCGCCTGAACTAGCCATCCGTCTCTATCAAAAATTGCGCAGCCAAATTGCAGCGCATATTCAACTCGCCGAGCTAAGACTACTTGATAAGAAACCTGAGGAGACAAGCACGCAGCTGGGACTTTCTTGGTAAAAAGGTCGCTAAGTAAAATGGACGTAAGAAGAAACCCACGGCAAACTCGCCGTGGGTATATACCCAAACAACCTGAAGATGCAGGATTCAGCGGGAATTTAACGCACTTTAGGCAAGGCCATTTATTGCTCCTGCATAAATGGCATTCACGCCATCCATGGCGATTGCGGTTATTTGCAGGCCTAGCGGGCTAAGTTAAAAATAACCAACGCAGCATAAAGTGCGTTAAAACCCGCCGGGACGGAGCGCCCAGGGCTCTCCACTTCCGTGTTGCATCAATTCAAAAGGTGGCCGACATTCTGTCATTAATGCGCCTTGAATTGAAGCACCCTGGGCGCTCTGAAACTCGTATCTTCAGGTAGCTTGGGTATAATGAAAAACAGCTTTAACTCGGGATAAATAAGTTATTCATTTGCTCAAAACCAAGGGAAATGGCTTTAGGTATTGAATCCTTATCAGCGGCAATAACCGCATCTTTTGACTCTCTCTGAAACGGTTTTGCCTTAATTGAATTTAACAAAATTGGATTAAGCAAAGTGCTATAGGCCTGTAAAAATGAAGCTGGGCCAGTGGAAAAACGCTGCACACCTGCGGCAAATAACTCGCCGATATCCATCTGCTCATTCAATAGCATAAAATTCAGTGGCATATCCACAGCGGCAGACAAGCGCTTAGCGGTCTCGACCTGATTCGCGCCAGGGATAAAGCCACCATCAGCACCCGCAGCCTGATATTGAGTTAACCTATCGATAGTCATAACAACAGCGGCCTCACCACTGGCTAAACCCAGTAAATACACATCAGTTCGCGCATTAATAAATAATCCTTGGCAACGAGGATGGGCGCGAATAGCTTTAATTTTTGCCACCATCTCAGCAACACTTGCACTGCCATCCTCAATATTAATTCCTGCTACGCCAAGCTCAGCGAGCTGCACAACAAAAGTAGCAACCTCATCGGGATCTTGGCTATAACCAGATTCAATATCTATCGTCACGGGCACTCGGCTCAGCCGTAGGATATTGTTCACTACGTCCAATAAAGCCGCTTTAGGTAGCGCTTGCCCATCGGGATAACCGAGCGACCAAGCCAATGCCGCGCTACTGGTCGCAATCGCACGGGCGCCCGATGCTTGGATGATGGCCGCACTGGCTGCATCCCAAGCGTTAGTTAATATCAGCGGCTCTGATTGTTGATGTAGTGCTTTGAAAAATGTTCTAGATTGCTCAGCCATCTTATGTCCTTGTTGGTGTTGAAGGCTCAACTCTAACAAGATGGCTTAGGTAATTATCGCGGGAAACGGCACTGAACCGAAAAGCCAAGCCCTCAAGGCTTGGCTATGTGAGCATTCAACTTGAGTATTCTTGGCTAACCCCAAAGTGCATTGGCAAGGATAAACACACTCGCGGAGAGCAACATAGTAATAGGTAGTGTCAGCAGCCAAGCAAGCATGATCTGCTTAATGGTTTGGATCTGAAGCCCTGAACGATTAGCCACCATAGTACCCGCTACAGCGGAAGACAAAATATGAGTTGTCGATACCGGCATCCCCGTCATACTGGCAATCCCAATAGAGACGGCAGCGGTGACCTGCGCGGCAATGCCCTGGCTGTAAGTCATACTCGATGAACCAATTTTTTCCCCCACGGTATATACAATCCGCCGCCACCCCACCAACGTGCCGCAACCCAGCGCAGTCGCAATGGCAATAATCACCCAAATGGGCGCATACTCAGTAGTTCTAGTGAGATCTTTTCGCCATTTAGCCAATGAACTCAAATCCTTAGCAGGAAGATCCAATTTAGCCACTTGGCGAGCAGTATCATCGATGCACAACAATAAACGTCGCACCTCGCGTCGCTCTTCTACATCCATATCTTTGTAAGTTGAGACTTTTGCTAAGCGACGGTCAAGCAACGACATCGCCGGTAATACATTGGCAGATGAGCAATGGGCCAGCATATATTCGGGAACGTTGACTAAGGCTTTAAAGTCGATAACATCCGCGATAACGGCTTGGTTACGGTCATAAATCGCCATAATGCGACGATTAGCATCTTGAGTTCTTTCTAAATCATAGGGTTGACTGCCCATGTCCAAGGCAAAATAAGCCGGTGCCATACAAATCAGCACTAGCATCACTAAACCTATCCCCTTCTGTCCATCGTTAGAACCATGGGCGAAACTCACCCCCATAGCAGAGATAATTAAACTCGCCCTTGCCCAAAATGGAGGGTGTTTTTTACCATTAATCTGCATCTGCTCATCTGGGGTACGGTGAATTTTATGTTTCTGCCAAACGTATTTCATGATGAGCAAAAAAATCCCTGCCATCACAAACCCTAAGGTTGGCGAAATAATCAAGGACAGCATGATCTGCGTTGCTTTAGAGACATTAATGCCCTGTAGGATAGGCTGATGATTTATCCAAGCGAACGCGCCACCCACGCCCATTATCGAACCAATCAAGGTATGGGAACTCGATGCCGGAATACCAAAATACCAAGTACCTAAGTTCCAGATAATTGCCGAAAATAGCAGGGAAAACACCATCAACAAGCCTTGGATTGAGTCCATACCGAGCAAGGAGTCTACGGGTAATAAATGCACTATCGCATAGGCCACCCCTAACCCCCCTAACAGCACACCCGCAAAATTAAATAGTGCGGAGGTAACGACCGCCAGATTTGCCGGCATTGCCTTGGTATAGATCACCGTCGCCACCGCATTTGCCGTGTCGTGGAAGCCATTAATAAATTCGTATGCCAGTACAAAAAGTACGGCAAGGACTAAACCCACCGACCACGCAAAGCCTAACGTTGTGAACATTTCAAACATAAAATACTTACCCATGGCGAGAACGCCCACAGATTACGCCCAAGTTTGGGGTCTTTTACAGTGAAAAATTGTTTAGATTGTCAAAAAGTGAATTAGCCCCCAATAACTCAGTAGCATGCTTGCAATTAACACTGGCTTGATTTTATTCAGCCAAATGAATATTTGTGCCGCGAAAAGGTGCAATATATTGATTCAATATTAAATAAGCCAACTAAAAATAGTGTTCATAACCATACGCCATAACAGGGTTATATCCCATGATCGCCTAACCGAAATCGCTGTGGCGTCATCCCAAAACGCTCCTTGAAGGCTTTGATATAGGATGAATCATTTTGATAACCAATTTGGTGGGCCACATTCTGTATTGATAGGTCAGTGGCCAATAAAGACAGCGAATAGATCAGCCGTAAATGTTGACGCCATAATACAAATGAAGAACCAAACTCCCTCACAAATAGCCTCGACAATGTTCGTTCCGATGCCCCAACCATCTCACCCCATTTCACTAAAGAGAAATCTAAAGCTGGCGTTTGGGTTAAATGCTCAAAAATCAATTTTAGGCGCCTATCTTGCGGTATCAGTAACTTGAAAGTCTGTCCTTCCGCACTATTAATTTGATCATATAACACCTCAAGCAAACGCAGTATTGGCGCCTGAACCATTGGTTCAACATTCGTTGGGGTATTAAAAGCACATTGTTTTCTGAGCGTTAACACTAACTCCCTTATAAAAACACTCATAGCGACGGGCTTAACCATGGCACCATAATCTCGACCATACATAGGATTCAAATAGACACCAATAAAGCAGGTATCTGTAATCGCAACAGACTCATGCATGACACCTGCAGGCACAAAAAGCGCTGTGGTATGGGGGACCAAAAAAAGTGCCTCATTTGCCTCTGTCTGTAACAGGCCTTGAAGCGGAAAAATAAGCTGATGCCAACAGTGCTGGTGTAAAACATCCACATAACCCTTCTGCATCTCAATCGTTTTGACAAAAGAAGGCATATTAGGCGCTTGCTCAATAATGGCGTTAATCGAATCGAGTTGGCGACTTAGCATCATTACTTGTCCATATAACGTTATTCAGCCAAATAAAAAGGATTGTAGCATAGCGTTATCCCATAAAAGACACAGGAAAACTCGATGCGCATTCATTGCATTATCCATGAAAGCTATGAAGGTCCAGGCTATTTTAGCGATTGGGCTGCAAGCAAAAACTACAGTATGAGCTTTAGCAGAATCTATCTAGATGAAGCTTTACCCAAAAATAGTGAGGGTTTTGATCTATTAATTATCCTCGGTGGCCCTCAGTCTCCCGCGACATGCCAAAACGATTGTCCATATTTTGATAGCCAAGCAGAACAAAGGTTTATCAGACAAGCTATCCAAAAAAATAAAGCTGTTGTGGGGGTTTGTCTTGGGGCACAGTTAATCGGAGAGGCATTAGGTGCCCGTTATCAAAAGAGTCCACATGCCGAGATTGGTTACTTTCCTATTGAACTGACTGCGGCAGGAAAAAGTGATATTAACCTTAAGACATTTTCGACCACTGAAGTGGTCGGCCACTGGCATAACGACATGCCTGGCCTCACTCCCGATTGCGAAGTGCTCGCCACAAGTGCAGCCTGCCCGCGGCAAATTGTACGTTACACAAATTTAGTTTTTGGATTTCAATGCCATCTTGAATTTATTAGTAGCCAATTAGCGCCATTAATTGCTCAAGAAAATGCTTTTTCTAGCATACAGAAAATGCCATATATTCAAAGCCCTGAATTCATACTGGGGCAATCAACGGCTAGGATGAATCAGTTACTGGGGCATTTTTTAGATAATCTAGTCCTAACCTATCAAGCCGTATAAAGTAAAAAGTGGCTCAAGCCAAAACAAAAACGCCAGCTAAGTTAGCTGGCGTTTTAGATTAATGAATCACGAATCGCTTATTGCAGATGACCTGCATTGTGCAATTCACGATCATCCTTTGCAGGCGGATTCCACTGATACATCCAAGTCTCAGACAATGGCTGACCATCGACCTCCAAATAGACTCTCAGGTTAATCGGCTCAGTACCGTCTCCAGGTGGCACTACGTCAAACATAGCGCGGTAACCATTAATCGAGGCTAAAGGACGGGCTGATTCAATTTCCACTTTGCCTTCAGATGCTGTGATCACGGCTTTAACTTGGGTGTCTTTACCTATCATAGGTAAAGTTCCGCCCGCGAAATCAACCACAAAACGCTTACTGTAGTATTTGCGTTTCTGGCCAACTACGCCGCCAATCCCGGTGAAGGTATCGACAACCCGAGCACGGGGTGATTGAACCGGTGGAATGCCACCCCAGTACATGTTGTAGCTGTACAGCAGCTCTTGACCAGGAACAATCGGCTCAGCAGGATTCCAGAAAGCCACTATGTTATCAAAGGTTTCATCCAGTGTTGGAATTTCAACCAACTGCACTGAACCTTTACCCCAACTGCTGGTTGGTTCAATCCATAGGCTTGGGCGTTTATCATAAAACACGCCGTCGTCCTGATAATGATCAAAGTTACGATCACGTTGCAGTAAACCAAAACCTTTTGGATTTTCATCGCTATAGGCGTTGAATCGCAGGTTTTCAGGGTTACCTAGCGGACGCCAAATCCATTCACCATTGCCCGTGTGCATGGCTAGACCATCGGTGTCATGGATTTCTGGACGCCAGTCATAACCGGTGCGGCGATCGTTCTCACCCACCATAAACATACTGGTCAGTGGCGCAACGCCTAAACGTTCAATCGCTTTACGTGGATAAACAGCCACATCCACCTTCATTTTTAAACGTTCACCCGGTTCGATATCAAAACGATAAGCACCCGTGACACTCGGAGAGTCTAGCAAGGCATACACAGTGGTGATATTCGATCCTGGTTTAGGTTTTTCTAACCAGAAATTGGTGAACATTGGAAACTCTTCGGGTTTTGGCAGTGCAGTATCAACCGCTAAGCCGCGAGCCGACAAACCGTACTGCATTTCTTGACCCACTGCGCGGAAATAACTAGCGCCAAGGAAGGCAACAATGTCACGCTGCCAATCGGTATTAAATTGCATACGGAAACCAGCAAAACCAAGATCCTTAGGCAACTGACTACCTTTGACCTTTGACTTGCCGTAATCGAACATTGAAGGTGAATATTCGATTAACTTAGCCTTACCCTCATTTAGCTCATAAATATGAATAGGGGTATCAAAAAACAGCCCAAGATGGAACAGTTCGGCACGAAACTCCGAATCTTGATCACGCCATAGTGCGGCTTTCTTCTTGAAGTGGAATTGTTGGTAATCATCCCAACTCATGCCCTGAAGGCTTTTAGGTAATTCGCCTTTATGACTCTCATAGGGTTGTGCAGCCATAGTACGGGCGTAACCCTTAAGCCAAGCGTAACTAAACTCTTCACCTTCTTGTGGTGACGCCTGCTTACCTGCCGCACATGCTGAAAGACTCAGCAATACGCTACAGGTTAACAATACGCCGCCAACCATACGCTGCAAACGGCCGCGACGAGAGGAAGATTGGGCTTCAATCGAGGGTAGTGTCGCCCTCGATTCTTGATAAACGTTTCTTTGTTCGGGAAATAAATTGGGTTGCATAAGCAGACTCTGAATTGGTGTAACTTCCTGACACTTCCCTGCAAATCTGAATCAATTGCAGCGATGGCCCTGTGGAGAACTGTTGATGACAGAGGTAACAATACAGCGATCAGCAACAATTCGCCAGAATCTAGCATACTTTCTGTCGAATGGAATATGGCATGCTAGCTATTTTCAATCTTGAGGCCTATTTATGAAAATATGATTAAAAAATTCCGTTATTAACTGAATTTACGCCCATAAAAACCTCACTGCCAGCAAGAAGGCCGTCGACTTAAGACCTGAAGATAAAGTGCACCTTCGGCATAGGTTAATTATCTGCTCAGCGTGTTAACTCGAAGAGATAATATCGCCAGCCCGCAAAATCGGTTTATGGCCTTAAAATCATACAAGTCGCAGTAGCAGTGGCGAGCAGTTTTCCATCCTGTGTTTTTAGCGTACCTTCCGAAAAACCTAAAGACTTAGATAAATTGATCACCTTGCCCTCAGCCACTAACACTTGATGTTTAGGCACAGGTCGAATCATTTTAATATTCAAATCGATAGTGCCGTAACCGACACCCGCTTCAAGCAAGGTATGCACGGCGCAACCTGTAACCGAATCCAGTACAGTCGCGGCAAAACCACCATGAACGCCGCCCAATGGGTTGAGGTGCTTATCATCGGCAGTCGCCTGGAATGTCACCGTTCCTTCGTCGGCTTGAACCAGCGACATTGGCATAGTGAGAGATATAGAAGGTGCGGGTAATTCACCCCTTGCCATTGCCTGTAAAATGGCTAAACCCGACATTTGCTGAATATTCATATTCCACCTAAATTGATGAGCGTCAAAGCACATGAATAAAAATGACCGCTTAACCACTTTGGATTAGGCGATCATTTAACTGAAAATCCACTTAAACGCTCGGTCTGCATTAACCCCTGCGGCGCCTAAATTGGGTCCATATACCACTAAAAAGACTAATAAATAAAAGCTCAGCGAAGATCGAATCTATCTAAGTTCATCACCTTAGTCCAAGCGTCGATAAAATCATCGACAAATCGCAGCTGTGCATCACTACTCGCGTACACTTCTGCGAGTGCACGCAGCTGCGAATTAGAGCCAAAGATCAAATCAACACGACTTGCAGTCCACTTTTGCTGGCCACTGACGCGATCAACACCCACAAACATATCCTCCGCTTTGGAAGTGGGTTTCCACGTCGTCCCCATATCAAGCAAGTTAACAAAAAAGTCATTGGTCAAAAACTCAGGACGCGCAGTCAAGACACCTGTTTTTGACTGATCAGAGTTCGTATCCAACACCCGCAGACCGCCAATAAGCACTGTCATTTCCGGCGCAGTTAAGGTCAGCAATTGCGCCCTATCGACCAATAACTCCTCCGCCGAAACAGAAAACGGAGTGGGATGATAATTTCTAAAGCCATCTGCGACAGGTTCAAGTACCGCAAAAGATTCCACATCAGTTTGTGCTTGCGTGGCATCCATACGACCCGGCGTAAATGGAATCGTCACTTCAACCCCCGCATTTCTAGCCGCTTGATCAATACCGACGCAACCTGCTAGCACAATCAAGTCAGCAAGGGAGATTTTCTTACCTCCTTGATTGAACTCAGACTGAATACTCTCAAGCACTTTGAGCACCTTAGCGAGCTGCTCAGGCTGATTTACTGGCCAATCTTTTTGCGGTGCGAGTCGAATTCGAGCACCGTTCGAACCACCGCGCATATCAGAACCGCGATAGGTAGATGCCGAGGCCCAAGCAGTGGCAACGACTTCTGAAATCGTTAATCCAGAACCAATAATCTTCAGTTTGAGATCAGTAACATCCTGCTCATTAACCAGGGGATGATCAACCGCAGGAATGGGGTCTTGCCAAAGAAACGTTTCTGCAGGCACTTCAGGACCCAAATAGCGCGTGCATGGCCCCATATCTCTGTGTGTCAGCTTGTACCAGGCTTTTGCAAATACATCGGCAAACTCATCGGGATTTTCAAAGAATCGACGTGATATTTTCTCGTAATCAGGGTCGAAGATCAGTGCAAGGTCGGTGGTCAACATGGTTGGCACATGACGTCTTGAAGCATCATGTGCATCGGGGATCACCCCTTTACCCGCGCCATTTTTAGGTATCCACTGATGGGCACCCGCTGGGCTCTTAGTCAGTTCCCATTCATATCCGAATAGATTTTCAAAAAAATTGTTACTCCATTGGGTTGGTGTTGAGGTCCAAGTCACTTCGAGGCCACTGGAAATAGTATCGCCACCTTTACCGCTTTTATAGCGACTCTGCCAACCTAGCCCTTGCTGCTCAATACCTGCGGCTTCTGGCTCAGGTCCGACTAATGCTGCGTCACCTGCACCATGGGTTTTACCAAAAGTATGACCACCTGCAATCAAGGCTACGGTTTCTTCATCATTCATCGCCATACGGGCAAAGGTTTCGCGGATATCAACGGCGGCAGCGAAAGGATCTGGGTCGCCATTGGGTCCCTCAGGGTTAACATAAATCAACCCCATTTGGACTGCGGCGAGGGGATCTTCAAGATCTCGCTCTCCCGAGTAACGCTTATCGTCTAACCATTTATTTTCCGCACCCCAGTAAATATCAGCTTCGGGTTCCCAAATATCGACTCGCCCACCAGCGAAACCTAAGGTTTTGAATCCCATAGATTCCAGCGCGACATTACCCGTGAGGATCATCAAATCGGCCCAAGAGATTTTATTGCCATATTTTTGTTTAATCGGCCAAAGGAGCCGACGTGCTTTATCGAGGTTTACGTTATCTGGCCAGCTGTTTAACGGTGCGAAACGTTGATTACCACTCCCCGCTCCGCCACGTCCATCACCGGTACGATAGGTGCCAGCACTGTGCCATGCCATACGAATAAATAGCGGCCCATAGTGGCCAAAATCTGCAGGCCACCAGTCCTGTGAATCCGTCATTAATGCGAGAAGATCTTGCTTTACAGCAGCTAAATTGAGGGATTTAAAGGCTTCAGCATAATTGAAGTCATCACCCAAAGGATTAGATAAGGAAGAGTGTTGGTGCAGAATATCGAGCCGGAGCTGTTTAGGCCACCAATCTCGATTCGAGGTGCCACCAGCAGAATGGTGCATAGGACATTTGTTCTCAGACATAACGTGCTCTCCTTCTGTTCGCAAAAAATATTCAAGTAAATAAAATCTAAATGACTTTTGCCGCAAGTTTGTACTGCTTAACGCTCTCTACCACAGACTAATCGTTTCAATAGAGAAATAAAAACCAGTCTAACGACCTTACCTTACCTCTAGATGAAACGCGATGAATCCGCTCATTAAAAAATATTCAGCAAAAATGACCCTTTCTAAAATAAGCTATTAAAGGATAGTAGAATGATACCAATCATAAAAAAACAAGGGCTGCAAAATGCAGCCCTTGATTTTTATTGGGTAAAACTATGGGATAATTGACTATTTAACTTCTGCCACAGGTTTGCGTCTATTGTGCGCAATGATCAGCGCAACTAAACAGATAACTCCGACAGCAATACCCACTGGCTGGCTCAAAGGTTGCGGTAAGCCTAAGCCAATACCCGCAGTCATAATATAAGACACAGTAACGCTGGTGCCGCCAATCGCTGGTAAGCTAACAATCCAATGGAAGGTCCCGCGATCGAACAAGTACTTAGTTGCTAACCACAATACACTGGTTGATAGCAGCATATTTGAGAAAGCAAAGTAACGCCAAATCAAAGAGAAATCGATCTTCGTCATAAAATACGCAATGGTCAGAATAGGCACAGCAACCAATAAACGATTACGCATACTTTGCGGAATATGGAAGGCATCGATAATCGTCAAACGCAGCGAACGAAATGCGGTATCGCCAGAGGTAATAGGGAAGATAGCCACGGCCACAATCGCCATAATACCGCCCGCAACACCTAAATACGTGGTTGCCACTTGGTTAACCACTAAACCTGGGCCACCTTGGTCGAGCAAACTCTTAAGCTCAACATAACCGCCAGGGAAAGCTGCAATACCCGCCGTTGCCCATACACAAGCAACGATACCTTCAGCAACCATAGCGCCATAATACACAGGGCGAACATACTTCTCATTCGTCAAGCAACGAGCCATGATAGGCGCTTGAGTTGAATGGAAACCGCTAATCGCACCACAGGTAATAGTCACAAATAACAGTGGCCAAACAGGTAGTCCATCAGGGTTTGGTTCGAGTAACTCATTGTTGTAATGGCTGTGGTCGAAATAGGCAAACACATCCCCCATTTCAGGTAACTGCGGCGCATTGATCATTAGAGCAACGGCGATAGAAACTGTCATGACTATCATCAACAAACCAAATGCGGGATATAATTTAGTGATGATTTTATCAATCGGCAGCATAGTCGCTAAAAAGTAATAGACTAAAATCACTAACACCCAGAAGGTATTATTGCCAAAGATGGTGTCTTTAAAATAATCGAGATTACTCAGCAAACCTGCGGGGCTCATGATGAAGACCACGCCCACAAAAAACAGCAGCATAGCCGTAAACAGCAACATCACGCCTTTAAAGTAAATATTAAAGTAGTGGCCCGCAATCTCTGGCAGACTCTTACCGTCTTCTTTAATACTGAGCACGCCAGAAAAATAATCATGTACTGCGCCGCCAATAATATTCCCCAGTACAATCCACACTAAGGCTATTGGGCCGTAAAGTGCACCGAGGATCGGGCCAAATATCGGCCCCACACCCGCGACATTGAGGAACTGGATCAGAAACGCTTTAGCCGGATGAACCGGAACGTAATCGACGCCATCTTCGAATCTCGCCTGTGGTGTTATCGCTTTAGGATCTATACCCGCTTGCCGCTCAACAAAGGGACTATAGAACTTGTATGCAAGCACTAAGAGTGCGATACAAATAAAGAAAATTAACATTATTTAATTATCCATACTTTAGTAGGAGGTGATTTAATGGAGAGTTTCATTGAGTTAGCGACTGAGGTCAAGCAACACACTATTAGACTAATGTCGGGTTGATTATCTGAAACAGCCGTACGAGTGGGTATAGATGAACAAACGCGTTTAAAAATAATCCCTATGAAGTATTTATGCACTCAGTAATACAACCAACTATTTTGATGTTTCTCAATTGCCTCTTCTTGAACTCCTCGCCCTAGGTATTCCTGCAAACCATCGCTATCGAAAATGAAATGAACACAGACAATATCGCATGTGACTGGCGGCGAGATGCTAGCAGCATAGACGAGTGTTTCGTGACATCCCAATATACAACCCCAAGTTAAAAACACTATCTACACTCACAAGCTAAACCCGCAATCTACACTACGATCGATAGCCACAACCTAAAGCTAACGTGCCACTTAATGATGCTCATCTAGCCCATTTTTAGGTTACTAACAGTTCAACTTTATCACTCATTATTTTTAGCTATTTTAGAAAACAAAAAACCAGCCAAATGGCTGGTTTTTTAGGGGGTATTCATCGTAGCGATGCTCAGGTCATACCTAAATCAATCACTGTAAACTTAAGCTATTGCGACTTACTAAAAGTCGAGTGGCTAAACTAATACAACAAAATGTACCAACGAAATACCTTGTTCGACTGCATTACGCCTGTGGGCGCATGGCAGGGAACAGGATCACGTCACGGATAGTATGAGTGTTAGTGAACAACATCACTAAACGGTCGATACCGATACCTTGACCTGCCGTGGGTGGCAAACCGTGTTCCAGTGCAGTGATATAGTCTGCATCGTAGAACATAGCTTCATCGTCACCTGCATCTTTCGCGTCAACCTGTGCTTTAAAGCGGTTGTCTTGATCTTCAGCATCGTTCAGCTCGCTAAAGCCGTTAGCCACTTCGCGGCCACCGATGAAGAATTCGAAACGGTCAGTGATAAAATGGTTGTCATCATTACGACGTGCCAATGGTGAAATATCCGCTGGGTAGCCAGTGATGAACGTTGGTTGCATCAATTGCCATTCAGCAGTTTCACCGAAGATTTCTTCAAGTAGCTGACCACAAGTCCAGAACTTCTCAATCTTCATGCCTAAGCTTTTCGCTAAATCGCGCATGAATTCAACATCTTTCACTTGCTCATAGGTCATAGCTTGGATAGTGGCGTTATCAGGATTGTACTTCTGAATCGCTTCTAACATGCTTAAACGTGCGTATGGGCCACCGAAATCGACTGTGTGCTCACCGTATGGCATTTGCGCACTGCCAAGCAGTTCGATAGCAATCGAGCTGAGCATTTCTTCGGTAAGGTCCATCAGATCTTTGTAGTCAGCATAAGCCATATAGAATTCCATCATAGTGAATTCTGGGTTATGACGTGGCGACAGACCTTCGTTACGGAAGTTACGGTTGATTTCGAACACACGCTCAAAACCACCGACCACTAAACGCTTCAGATATAATTCTGGCGCGATACGCAGATACATTGGCATGTCTAAGGCGTTGTGATGGGTGATAAAAGGACGCGCCGAAGCACCACCTGGGATCACGTGCATCATAGGGGTTTCAACTTCCATGAACTCTTTTTTGATCATGAAGTTACGAATTGCAGAAACCACTTTAGAACGCATGATGAAGGCATTGCGTGAATCTTCGTTAACGATGAGATCCACGTAACGTTGACGGTAGCGCATTTCTTGATCGGCTAGACCATAATAGTCCGCAGGCAATGGACGCAGCGCCTTGGTCAGTAGCTCGTACTGTTCCATGTTGACGTATAAGTCGCCTTTGCCAGACAAATGCAGCTGACCGGTTACACCTATGATGTCACCGATATCCAGACCTTGAAAACGCTCTTTCAAATCAGCTTGTACGCTTTTTTCAGCGTAAGCTTGAATACGGCCAGACACGTCTTGGATCACTAAGAAAGGACCACGCTTTGCCATGATGCGGCCAGCGATGCTAGTCTTAAAACCTAAGGCTTCGAGTTCTTCTTTAGTGTTTTGACCATACTGTGCTTGTAATTCAGCCGCTTTATGGGTGCGACGGAAGGTATTTGGATGGGCATTAGCACTACAGTTTGGGCGAATGCTTTCTAGCTTGGCACGGCGCTCGGCGATCAGTTTGTTCTCATCAATTACTTGTTCAGTCATCTTATTTCTCGTCTATACCTTGAATTAATTACAGCCCAGATTTCAAACTGGCTTCGATAAACTTATCCAGATCGCCATCGAGTACCGCTTGAGTATTGCGGGTTTCAACGCCTGTGCGTAAGTCTTTAATGCGGGCATCGTCTAATACATAAGAGCGAATTTGACTGCCCCAGCCGATATCAGACTTAGCGTCTTCTGCGGCCTGTTTGTCGGCATTTTGCTTGAGCATTTCTAACTCAAACAGTTTTGCTTTCAGCTGCTTCATCGCAGCATCTTTATTTTTATGCTGTGAACGGTCGTTCTGGCACTGCACGACGGTATTCGTCGGTAAGTGGGTAATACGAATCGCCGATTCCGTTTTGTTAACGTGCTGACCACCCGCGCCAGATGCGCGATAAGTGTCAATACGCAGATCCGATGGGTTGATATCAATCGTGATATCGTCATCGATTTCTGGATAAACGAACACAGAGCAGAATGACGTATGACGACGACCCGATGAATCGAATGGCGACTTACGTACTAAACGGTGCACGCCAGTCTCAGTGCGTAACCAACCGAACGCATATTCGCCAGTAAACTTAATGGTCGCGCCTTTAATACCGGCCACGTCACCATCGGTCACTTCCATCAACTCAGGGCTAAAGCCATGGGCTTCGCCCCAACGTAGGTACATACGCAGCACCATGTTGGCCCAATCTTGGGCTTCGGTACCACCACTACCAGACTGAATGTCTAAATAACAGTTTGACGCATCTTGCGGGCCGGAGAACATACGACGGAATTCAAGATCGGCAAGGCGGCTTTCGAGATAATCCAGCTCTTTACTGGTTTCATTGAAGGTATCTTCGTCTTCCTCTTCAATAGCCAGCTCGAGTAAGCCTTCAACATCTTCAAGACCTGAGTCCATATCGTCTATGGTTTTGACCACAGCTTCTAGGCTGGCACGCTCTTTGCCTAAGGCTTGGGCGCGCTCTGGGTCGTTCCACACTTCTGAACTTTCAAGCTCACGAGTAACTTCTTCTAGACGCTCATTTTTGGCATCGTAGTCAAAGATACCCCCTAAGAAGCTCCGTGCGCTCGGCAAGCTCCTTAATTTTGAATTTTACTGGATTAACTTCAAACATGAGTTTTCAACTTTCTTTATTTGGCCGCTTTAATTGATCTTCCACTAAAAGGGGCGGTGATTAACAGTATTTGCAACCGCGCATTTTAACCTAACCAGACTGGTAAACCTAGGGGTGCACTGTTCATTAAATGGGATAACAAGGATTATTTTCCAAGCTAAAAGATCACAGCACTAAAGCCGAGACTAACAAAAAGCAATGAGTTAAGACTGTGATCTTACTTAAATTTAGCCAAGAATTTAGCCAAGATAGTGCTATGCGCGAGGCCAATGGCTGACACACAAGCGCTCTCCTGCCTAAAAAATCCCCATAATATCAAAGGAAACACAACTAAAAAGGCCTGATAACGCCAACCCCATCACGACTAAATCAGAACAAACATTCACCAGCGCACAATCTGGGCGGGTTTGTGATTCAAGCTGCAATTTTGCAGCAAACTTCACTCGCCCATAAGCGTCTTCTAAAGCTGTCTAGGTATACTCGAAACAACCTAAGCCTGCAGCCCCGCGCTATAGCAGCTAAGCACCCTACATATAAAAAGGCCATGGGATGATAGAACTTCGAATTGATGACCAAGTGTTGTCGGTTAATCCGACCGATAACCTACTGCAAGTGGCGCATGCTGCTGGCATAGCAATACCCAGCTTATGTGATCCCAGCGCAGCCTCGCAGCAATTAGGCGTTCACGAGCATGCAGACAAGCAAGCCTGCAATTTGTGTGTCGTCCAGATTGAGAATTCTGACGCCAGTTTGCGCTGCGTACGCGCCTGTGAAACGTCCGCCACAGTCGGCATGCGAGTCATAACTCAGTCTGAATTCTTAAGTCAAAAACGCAAACAATCGCTGACTGAGATCTTGAGCGATCATTTTGCCGATTGTGAAGCCCCCTGCCAACAAGCATGCCCCGCGGGCGTCGATGTGCAGAGTTACCTGTATCACATAGCCCAAGGCAACCATACTGAAGCCGTTAAAGTCATTAAACAAACTTTGCCGCTGCCACTCTCCATTGGCCGTGTCTGCCCTGCTTTTTGTGAAGCACAATGTCGCCGCGGGCTGGTCGATGAGCCCATTGCCATACGTCAATTAAAACGCCACGCCGCCGATCTCGACTTAGCTGATGGCGAAAATGGGGGCATGAGTTATGTGCCGCCACGCCAAACCGACACGGGCAAAAAAGTCGCGATTATCGGTGCGGGTCCAGCAGGGTTAAGTGCCGGATATTACTTATCAAACCAAGGCCATAGCGTTGAGATATTCGAATCTATGCCACAGGCGGGTGGCTGGCTGCGCTATGGCATTCCTGAATATCGCTTACCTAAGGCGATACTAGACAAGGAGATCGCACTCCTGTGCCGCAATGGCTTAACCATATACACAGAAACACGTCTCGGCCATGAGATACATTTAAATCAATTAGTTGAAGATTTCGATGCCGTTTGTCTCGCCATTGGCGCCCAAAAAGCCGTACCTATGGATTATCCCGGCAGCACACTTGCGGGCTGCTACTTAGGTGTCGATTACTTAAAAGATCATTGTCTCGACAAGACACTCGTACTGGGCAAAAAAGTCGCTGTCATTGGTGGTGGCAATACCGCTATTGATTGCGCCCGCACAGCGGTGCGTGAAGGCTGTGATGTCACCTTAATTTACCGTCGTACCCGCGCAGAAATGCCCGCCGAAGCTTACGAAGTACACGAGGCCGAAGTCGAAGGGGTGAAGTTTCATTTTTTAACCAATCCGCTTGAAAACCATAGCGATGCGCAAGGTAGAGTCCATTCAGTCACCTTCGCTAAGATGGCACTCGGCGAAGCCGATGCCTCTGGCAGACGTGCTCCCGTTGATACCGGTGAAACCTTTACCCAGGATTTTGATACTGTAATAGCCGCAGTATCGCAAACTCCCGACCTGAGTTTCATGCAAGATCCCGCGAGTCCTTTAAGCCAAGGCACACTTGCCCTCAGCCGCTGGAATACCTTCATTGGCTGCGAGCACACTATGTCGTCCGGGGTTGAAAAGCTCTTTGTGGTGGGCGATGCGCGCCGCGGTCCTGCCACCGCAGTTGCCGCCATAGGTGATGGCCATAAAGCCGCAATCGCCATAGATAAATTGCTCAAACAAGGCCTAAGCTGTGAGCTGCATGCCACTGAATTTAATTCATCAAAAGCAGTCGGTAACACAATAAAACAAGGCTTGCCAACTACCGAACTCTACCCCTATGTCGCACGTAAAGCCCGTTTAACCATGCCCGAATTGAACGCGGTGCAGCGTTTACTCAATTACGGCGAAGTCGAGCTGGGCTTTGCCCCCGATACCGCCATGCAAGAAGCCGCGCGCTGCCTTGAATGCGCCTGCCAAGCTAATACGGATTGTAAATTAAGGGACTATGCGACTGACTACCATGTCGAGCCTAAGTCACTCAGCACTCAAAGCGCGCGCAAGTTTTCGGTCGATAAATCGAGTCCGTTCATTCAATTTGATGCAAATCGTTGTATTAGCTGTGGTAAGTGCGTCGATGTGTGCCAGTTGCAGAGTGGCCATTGTGCGATTCAATTTGCCCATGATTCTTATCAAGCGCTGCCGCAAGACATAAGTGAAACCGCCACGCGCCGAGCACCGAGAGTCGGCTTTAACGCCAGCATGGCCGACAGCAAATGTGTGCAATGCGGCAACTGTGTGCAGGTTTGCCCAACGGGTGCACTCGTCGATGCGCGGGATAAACGCCAAGGCGATGAAATGCCACTCAAAACCGCATCAACGATTTGTACCTATTGCGGCGTAGGCTGTCGGCTTGACCTTAAAATCGATACCAGCACGAATCAGATCCGTCATATCGAGGGCAATAAAGAGTCTGTGGTAAACCAAGGCATGTTGTGTGTGAAAGGCCGGTTTGGTTTCGATTTTATTCACAGTGAAAAACGCCTCATCACGCCACTCATTCGTAAAAATGGCCAGCTCACGCCAAGTAGTTGGCCTGAAGCCATCGCCTATGTGGCCGAACATTTACAGCAAATAAAACAGCAACATGGCAGCAATGCACTGGCAAGCTTGGCTTCGGCAAAAGCCACCAATGAAGAAAACTTCCTCCTGCAAAAATTTGTCAGAAGCATACTCGGCACCAATAACATCGACCATTGCGCCCGTCTGTGCCATTCATCCACAGTCACTGGGCTACAGCAAAGTATCGGCAGTGGTGCCATGACCAATGACATTCCGAGCATTCAAGCATCGGATGTGATTTTTATCATAGGCTCAGACACCAGCAGTGCTCACCCGATCATCGCCTCGAAAATTAAGCAAGCCGTCGCTTTGCATGGCGCGAGACTAATGGTGGCCGACCCTAAACGTGTTGCCATTGCCGACAGTGCACAGCTTTATGTCGCCCACAGACCCGGCACTGACGTCATGCTACTCAATGCGATTATGGCGGAAATTATCCGCAACGACTGGCAGGATAAAAGCTATATTGCCGCGCACACCGAAGGCGTGGATGCTCTCTATGCTGAACTCAAAAAAGTAGATTACAGCCTAGAAAACGCAGCCTTGATAACAGGTGTTAAAGCCGAAGATATCGCCCGCATCGCCCAAACCATAGGAACGGCCGACAAAACCGCAGTCTACTATGCCATGGGCATTACCCAGCACACGACGGGACACGACAATGTCACCGCCATATCTAATCTACAACTTCTATGCGGCAATATTGGGGTTGAAGGTGCGGGGATTAACCCGCTGCGGGGACAAAGTAATGTGCAAGGTGCCTGTGATATGGGCGCACTGCCTAACTTCTTCAGTGGTTACCAAAAAGTCACCGACATTCACGCCAGAATGCGTTTCGAGGCACATTGGCAAACGCCGTTATCGGGAGAAATTGGCGTAACCGCCACCCATATGATGCATGATATTTCCAAAGGGAAAATCAAGGCGTTGTATGTGATGGGCGAAAACCCCGTATTAAGCGACCCAGATCAAGCCCATGTGCTTAGGGCGCTTAATGCAATCGACTTTTTAGTGGTGCAGGACATCTTCCTCACCGAAACCGCCGAGCTTGCCGATGTGGTTCTGCCCGCCGCAGCCTTTGTCGAAAAACGCGGTCATTTCACTAATACTGAACGACGAGTGCAGCGACTCGAACAAGCCCTGCTACCGCCAGGTGAAGCCCTGCCCGATTGGCAAATTGTCCAAGCCATTGCCAATGCGATGGGTGCCGCTTGGGATTACCCTAATGAAGAAGCGATTTGGCAGGAAATCAATGAGCTGACACCACAATATCGCGGCATTACTTGGCAACGATTAAGCACTGGAGTTGACGGTAAAATTCCCCAAGGTATTCAATGGCCTTGCCCAGATGAAACCCATCCGGGAACGCCCATCATGCACCAAGGTCAATTCACCCGCGGCTTAGGTAAGTTTACGCCAGTGAGTTATCGCTTACCCGCAGAAATGCCCTGCAGTGAGTACCCGCTCACTCTGTCGACCGGACGTTTACTGGAACAGTTCCACACAGGCACCTTAACCCGTAAAACGGCTGGACTCGACTTACTCGGCTCGCCTAAGGTAATGATTTCAGTCTATGACGCCGAGCAACTCGGCATAGGCAATGGCGATAAAATCAAACTTACTACCCGTCGCGGCGAAATTGAAATCGACGCTTTTGTGACGAAAAGAGCCCAAGCTGGCGTACTATTCCTGCCCTTCCACTTTGTGGAAGCTGCGGCGAATAAACTCACCATCAATGCACTCGATCCTGTCGCTTTTATCCCAGAATATAAGGTCTGCTCGGTAAGGGTTGAGCGGGTTGCCGAGAAAATTGATTAGAATGAACTGACTAGGCTGGATTGACTAAAGTAGATGGATTAAGTGCTCTTCAAAAAGGTAAATAAGCCAAATAAAAACGGGAGACTTTAAGTCTCCCGTTTTTAATCAAGATTGCTGCAATTAAATCTTAAACTGGCCCACTAACTTGCCCAAGTTAATGCCTTCTTCCGAGACTGTCATACTGATCCTAGCGGCATCTTCGCTGGAATGAAGCAGCTCGTTTACAATCTCTTGGATGGCATACACGTTACGGTTAATTTCTTCGGTTACTGAGCTTTGCTCTGTCGCCGCGGCCGCAATTTGGGTACTCATATCATTAATCGCCGTTACCGCTGAAGTGACTGAGCCTAAACTATCGGAAATCGTACGAGAAGAATCCACCGAACGTATACAGCTTTGCTGACTCTCTTCCATGGCTTTCACGGCTTGGGTCACTAGCTTATGCAGTGCCGATAACATCTCGTTGATTTCTAACGTGCTGGCTTGAGTTCGACTGGCTAAATTACGCACCTCGTCGGCGACCACAGCAAATCCACGACCCTGTTCACCAGCACGGGCCGCTTCGATGGCGGCGTTCAATGCCAATAGGTTAGTTTGCTCGGCAATACCGCCAATGACAGAAAGCACGCTGTTGATCTTCTGTGATTGCTCGCTGAGTGATTTTATACTGCCTGCCGCATTGTTAATTTGCGACATTAAAGACGCAATCTCCTCAAGCGAAGCATCAACACAACGCTGTGCATTCGCCACATCACCAGTAGCAGCGTGAGTAGCTTCGGCTACTTGAGTGGTATTCTTAGCCACTTCGTTCGCAGTGGAGGACATCTCAGTGATTGCAGTCACCACCTGATCGGTTTCATTGTTATGACTCACCAACTGGCTCGACATGACTTTAGTTTGATCATGAATCGCATTGGCTGCCGTTTTTACTTTAGCCGTCGCAGTCGCAACATCGCCGATAATATGCTGAAGTTTATCGACAAAGAGGTTAAAGGAGCGCCCAAGTTGGGCAATTTCGTCTTCACCTTTTACGGTAAGTCGCTTGGTTAAATCCCCTTCGCCCTTAGCAATATCATTTAAGTTATCGGCCATATTCTTGATTGGCACGACCATACGGTGGGCGGCAATCATAATGATAAAGCCAGTAATACCCGTAAGGAAAAGCGCTATCAGCAAAATCGCGAAGGATTTTTCTGCCATTTGCTCAGTCACTGTCTGGCGATAATCTTCAACAACAGCTTCAATATCATCGATATATGCCCCAGTACCTAACATCCAGTCAGTACTTGGGATCATCATGGCGTAACTGATTTTTTCAATCTGTTCATTAGTATTAGGTTTTTGATAGTAATAGGAGAAACTACCATCGCCACGTTTAGCGGCATCGAGCAGACCGACGATAATTTTAGTGCCGCGAGGATCTGTCATATCCATTTTATTTTGCCCTTCTAAACTCGGTATTAGGGCATGGAAAATATTTTTCCCTTGAGAGTCATACATGAAGAAATAACCCGCACTGCCAAAACGTATGTCTCTTAGCGCTTGATTCACATTCCCTTGTTCTTTTAACGATAATTGGTAATTCACTATACCAGCGGCAATTTCGGTAGCTTCTTTAATTTGTTGTTTACGTTCACCGACGAGCTTAGATCTAAAGGTAACCACCTCATCGGCAAGCGCATTTTTCTCGACATAATAAGAAACCGACATCAACACCAATAATGCGAGGATCAAAGGGAACAGCGATAGCAATAATAATTTATTGCGCAAACTCAACTTAGACATACTTGAATGCTCCAAAGGATTACAACTTGTATCTTCGGAGTATAGCTAAGATTGTTGTATTTCTATGCGCTTAAAGTAACAAAATCTTAATCTTGCTCAATAAACATTCGATTAATAACGACTCAGTTCAAAGCATATTAAGCAGCACACCACATACACTAAAACCTAATACCAGTTGTAGCATGGGTGGTTTAAATAACTTTAATGCACCAAAACCGAGCAATACCAAGGCCATATCTTTACCTGAGAATACCGCCTGAGAAAACACGGGTTGATAAAGTGCTGCGGCAAGTAAGCCAACAACACAGGCATTGACGCCCGCTATCGCACCAGCAATTTTTGGTCTTGCGGCAATCGCATGCCAGCTTTTCAACCCCACCAGCATGAGTAAAAAACCGGGTAAAAAAATGGCTGCGGTTGCGATGCAAGCCCCCATGAAGGGCTTATCTAACATCACTTCAGCGCCTAAAAAGGTCGCAAAGGTAAACATAGGTCCTGGCACTGCTTGGGCAAAGGCATAACCTGTCAGAAAACGATCGCCGCCCATGGTATCACCCACCGCAGTTTCCAACAGAGGTAGCACAACATGACCACCACCAAATACTAAGCTCCCTACGCGATAAAACTCACCGAAGATCCAAGCTTCAGAGCCTAAATCCACGATAAAAAAACTGCCGATGAGCAACACGAAAAAGAGCAACAAATAGAAGTAATTCAATCGAATCGGTGCCAGGGCTACTGTGTCATCTTGGCTCGCACTCAATTTATAGATGCCGATAGTGGCGGCGCCAAGTAACAAAAGGATTTGCGTCCACATAGATGGCACAATCAAAATTGCAGCAGTACTGACTAACATTAATAGGCGTGCGGATTTGCGTTGGCAGAACTGTTTAAACATGGCGAGAACGGCATCGGCAACCACAACGACGGCCATTAACTTAAGCCCATAAATCATCCCTTGAACATAATGATTGGCGAGCCAAGCCGACGTCGTTACCGCCAGTAAGTACATCAAAATAAAGGAAGGTAGTGTAAAACCGGCAAAAGCAGCAAGCGCGCCAACAAGCCCGCCTCTTTGATAACCAATGGCAAAGCCCACTTGGCTCGACCCTGGCCCCGGCATAAATTGGCTTAAGGCAACCAGACTGGCGTAACGCTTATCATCGAGCCAACCGAGTTCATTTACGAAGGTCTGGCGAAAATAACCAATGTGCGCCGCAGGTCCACCAAAACTCATCAAGCCCAAGGTAAAAAAGCGTAGGAAAATCTGTAGCATAAATCGCCGCCCATCAATGCATAAAGTGCTGAAGATTATGCCACTAAAAAGACACTTTGATGAAGTTTCACGCGAGCAGCGCAGATAAAAGTATTGCAAAGACTCCACATGGTAGAGTCCTTATGATTGTTTGAGCGGACTTCAAGAGTCGTAAAGCGAGTGAACACAAATGCTTAGTGATAAAATGATGAGAGAAAAAGCTAATCCTTCACCAACATAGCTAAGACTTCAAAATGATCCGTGTGGGGGAATAAATCAAATAGCTGCACTTTGGTTAAGTGATAGCCTTGAATATATTCGAGATCTTTCGCTAAGGTTTGCGGATTACAGCTTGAATAGAGAATGGCCTTAGGGGCAAACTCGCTTAAAGACTGACATAGCGCCTCGCCAATGCCACGCCTTGGTGGATTAACAATGATCAAATCCGGCTTATCGGCAGCGCTTTTACCCTTAGCAAAGTCGGTGGAATCGAGCGCCATAAATTGCACGTTTTCGAGCCCCATCATTTGCGCTGACATTTGCGCGCATGCAATCGCTTCAGCTTCAATTTCAATCCCTGTGAGGGTAATATCTTTGGATGCACAGTGCAGTCCGAAACCGCCTACACCACAGAAGAGATCCCATAACGAATGAGGTGAAAACTCGGCAACCCATTCACGGGCCGTTTGATATAACTGAGCCGCAACGTGTGGATTGGTTTGGAAAAAGCTCTTAGGCCGAATAAACAAAGGCACATGATTAAAACGTTCTTCAAGCCTAGTATTCTCAGTTAAGAAAATCTCTTCATCACCCTCAAGTATTGCCATATGAACCGGTTGGATATTGACTGACACCACTTTTATTTGCGGATATTCAGCTAATAATGCAGGTAATTCACGTTCGATACGTTCGATACTATTGGTGGACCGCAGTACAAACCGCAGTAGATATTCACCACGCACTTGACTGCGGGTCAGCAGAATAAATTTAAGTTCACCCTTGGCTCTATCTACCCGATAAGGAGGAAGTCCAGCCTGCTGCACAAAGCGTGTTAAGCGATGTAATAAATCTTGCATATCAGATGGATATAAAAGGCAGTCGCAAAGATCTACCGCCTCGCCACTTGGGCTCACAATCCCCAGCACTGGCGCATGGGCGGCGCCTAAGGCTACCATTTTAGCTTTATTACGAAAGCCGCTGTCCTCCCCAATTACCGGCGGCTGAAAAATATCGTGTAAATTAGCTGGGATAAAAGGCGCGAGTAGTTGCTGTAAAGTTTGAGTCTTAACCGCCACTTGCTGCACCATAGGCTGTTGTATATGTCGGCAAGAAAGGCACTGACCTTGGTTAAAATAACCACATTGCTTGGCGGTATTTACAATAGCAGCATTCACGGCAGATCCTAGATATCAGTAAAAAAGCGCCACACTGTAGCGGTTTTACAGGTAAAAATCACCTTGAAGCATATTCAAATCAGCATCAAGTGCATAATTCACGGCGCACTCAAGATAGGGTGAGTTTATCAACATCAGCAATAGACTGCCGCTTACCCAGGGCCTTTTCAATCCATTCAAGCACTTCGGCTGAGGTACTGCGAAACGTCGTTAACTTACCGCCATATAAACTGAGTATTCGCGGATGGGAAATCGATGTTTGCATTAAGGTATCTCGCGGTCGCTCAAAGGCTTGGCTATTTTGCTTAGGCAAGACCCGAATACCACAGAAAGTTTTGGTTATTAGCGCCTTGAGCTCATCAATCTCCGGCGTTAATGGGAAATAATGTTTGTAGATCCCCAGCAGATAATTAATTTCAGATTCGGTCGCCTCAGGCGGCTTATCTAAAGAGGTTAATTCAGTTTCTGTGGTGCCGATTAAGGTTTGACCATACCAAGGCATCACAAAAATTACCCGCTTATCGAAGCATGACTCTAAGTACAAGATGCCATCGGGCGCGGGAATATCCAGCAACACATGGGCACCTTGTACCCAATCGAGTTCAACACCCGCAAGTGGGGGCAAGACTTTGCTTAAAACAGCATTTACCCAAGGACCTGCAGCATTAATCACAAGCTTCGCCTCGGCTTTATGGATTTCGCCCCTGTGGCTAAAACTCAGCTCACAGGTCTCGCGCTTGTGTTCCAACTCAAGAAATTCAGCCTCGGTATAGACTTCAGCACCCAGTGCCTGTGCGCTACGCGCCACCGCTTGAGTGAGCAATTTATCGTCGGTCTGTGCATCCCAGTACTGAAATACGGCTTTTAATCCAGAGAGTTTTAATCCCTTGAAACGATGCCAATGCACAGCAGGTACTGACACAAATTGGCCTAAAGGATCAAATTCACTCAGCAGTGCATACATACTCAGTCCTGCGCGAATGGTCCAAGGACTGCGCTGACTGTTGTCGTACACGGGAATATAAAAGGGCACAGCTTTAACAAGTGATGGCGCAAGATTGAGTAAATGTCGCCTTTCAAGCAATGACTTACGGACTAAATTAATTTGTCCGGTTTCTAAATAGCGTAAACCACCGTGGATAAGCTTGCTGGAATTAGCTGAGGTTTGGCCGCCAATTTCGCCCTTTTCAATCAGCAAGGTGGAATAGCCCGCTGCTGCTGCATATTGGGCAATGCCGACACCGCTGATCCCACCGCCAATAATGGCTACATCGAAACAGGCCATAACTTACTCTCGCTAACCTTCAATAGACGACTGACCCGCTGAGCCTCAAGCATAAAACCCATTACACTCAGTCGAAACGCTAATAAGCGTTAATATGTCAATAAGTTAATCTTAGATCAAATCTCGACGATAAGAGTTTAATCAATACTGGCATGTAATTGTTTAAGTGCTTGATCGCACATAGTCTTTAAGGCTTTTAGTTCGCTCGCCTCGCCGCCTACTTTACAGCGCATCAAATGGGGAATTTCACTTGCCTGTGTTTTGAGGGCAAGCCCCGCTGGCGTTAAGGCCAGCACTCTCACGCGTTCATCCTGCTCGCTACGCCCGCGAGTCACTAATCCTTTAGATTCTAGCCGCTTCAGCAATGGCGTTAACGTGCCTGAATCGAGGAAAAGTTTATCGCCTAAGGTTTTGACACTAATCCCCTGCTCTTCCCATAGCACTAGCATGACTAAGTACTGCGGATAGGTTAGATCTAATTTGTCCAACAAAGGGCGATAGGCACGCACCATAGCATTTGCAGCACTATAAAGTGAGAAGCACACTTGATTCTCAAGACATAAGGCATTCTCTGTGCTGGTATTTTCGGCCATATCGACAGTATTAACACGGGTGTTGGGTTGAGTTGTTGCCATAGGAAGATCCGACAAATTAAATATATTGCGCACAATATACTTGCATTCACACCAAAGATCGAATTATAGTTTACCACAATTAAATTGCGCACAATTCAAATAGGTTTACTTAATCCTTAACCTCAGAAGGTCTAATACTATGAAAACACTTTATGAAACACGTGCCACAGCAAAAGCGGGTCGTCAAGGTCAAGTCAGCACTGATGATGGTTTACTGGATGTCGCTTTAGCCTATCCAAAAGCCATGGGCGGTAGCGGTCTCGCCACGAATCCTGAACAACTGTTTGCCGCAGGTTATGCCGCCTGTTTCTCAAACGCCGTTCTGCACGTCGCAAAAATCGGCAAAGTGGATATTACCGAAGCGCCAGTCAGTGCAGTTGTTGGGATTGGTGCCAATGACGCCGGTGGTTTTGCATTAGCGGTTGCCTTAGAAGTCAGCTTAGATTTACCGCAAGAAGCCGCAGAAGCCCTAGTGCGTCATGCGCATCAAGTTTGTCCGTACTCGAACGCCACGCGCAATAATATCGACGTGAAACTTAGCGTAAATGGCGTAACGTTAGGCTAACCATAACCCATCATCGACACCTGTTGATAACGTCAGAAATAGAGCACCCTCGGGTGCTTTATTCTTTATTAGCCAATAACGACTCAAGCTGAGAGTGAGTGTGCATCACACCATTTCACAGGGAGATAAACTGGTTTCAGTTCCCAAAAAATTATTATTCGCGAGTTAACTAACACTTCTTAATATCTAATTTAATCAAAATGATTGATTTAAGTAGAGTAAGAGATAATCGAACCGTTTGACGATACTTAAACCCACTCTCTGTGGGAGGCGCTATGACAAAATATCTATCGAAATTATCTCTCTTTTGCTCGCTATTATTCCTCTTTGCCTTTTCTATCCCGAGCTGGGCCGAGACAACACCCTCAAGCTCAGCGGATCGAACGTGGCATTATGTGAATGCTCAGGGTGAACTCAAAATTAAGCTGTATTTCTTTTGGTCAAAAACCTGTCCGCACTGTGCAGAGGCCCATCCGTTCATTGATTCATTACCGCAAAAATACCCTTGGATAGAACTCGAATCCCATAGAGTGTCAGATCCCGGCGTACAGGATATTTGGCAAAATATTGCCTCCAAAACCAGTACTGAAGCACGCTCAGTACCCTATATGGCAAGTTGTGAAAAGGCCATTGTGGGATATTCAAGTGAAGCGGTAACGGGTGAGTTTTTAGTCAATCGACTGAAGAATTGTTATTTATCCCTTGGCGGTAAACTGAGCGACGCTGACCTCCCCACCAAAGGAGCCACCAGCACAACCACAAGCGCTCAAACTGATGCACCGCTCTTTGGCACTTGTGGCACGGATACTGGTGAAGGCACCTGTGATGCCACCAGCTTAAGCGAGTCCGTTGCAGAGGCAGAAGTTCAGCCCGTTGAATTACCTTTAGTGGGAGTAGTGACACCTGAGACTATGTCTCTGCCGTTACTCACCTTAGTGCTCGCAGGTGTCGATGCTTTTAACCCTTGTGCCTTCTTTGTGTTGCTATTTTTACTATCGATAATGGTTAATGCCAAGAGTCGCAGCCGCATGTTACTTGTCGGCGGGATTTTCGTATTCTTCTCCGGCTTTATCTATTTCCTGTTTATGACGGCATGGCTAAACATCTTCCAACTGCTGGGGGCAGGCAGTGATGGCGGTATGATCATTTTAGCGGCGGGTTGTTTAGCTTTGATCGCAGGAGCCATCAATATCAAAGATTACTTCTTTACTAAGGGAGAAGTGACACTATCGATGTCGGCAGAAAATCGTACGAGTCTAATAAAACGCATGGGGAAACTATCCAATTCCAGTAACTTAGGCGCGTTACTCATAGGTTCTACCGTATTAGCTATCCTCGCCAATGCCTATGAGTTACTTTGCACCGCAGGCTTCCCAATGATCTACACCAGTGTGCTATCTATGCACAATCTGCCAGACATTGAACGCTATATGTATTTGGTTTTATACAATATTGTTTATGTGATCCCGCTGGCTATTATTGTTATCGTTTTCAGTGCGACCTTAGGCAAACGTAAGTTAACCGAAAAAGAAGGCCAAACCCTGAAACTTATGTCAGGCGTGATGATGTTGGGTATGGGTATCGCACTGGTTATTGACCCAACAGCACTGCAAAATGTGAGCCTGGCACTCGGATTGATCTTAGGCTCGCTAGGCGTTACAGCAATAATTGTTATCGGCCGCAAACTGCTCACGGCCAAGGCAAAATAATTGCAGATTGGCAAATTCATGTGTAACGACTAAAGTTAACCGTGGGTTTGCCGATAAAGGGATCCAGCTTACAATCGAGGTTAGTTATGTCAATTTCACTGAATACCCAAGCTATCGCACCGAATCTAGAAAATGGTGCAATTGGCGTTAAGGTTGCTCAGTTAGCAAAAGAGCAGCAAAAAGCCGAAGGTAAAATCGCGGTAGATTTAATTGCAGCTGCGGCGCCAAAACCCGTAGGCAATGCAGGCCACAACATCAACACCACGGCCTAATTGTTAGCAATACAAAATCAAAAAAAGCGCTCTGATTATCAGGGCGCTTTTTTTTGTTATTTTCTCTAAAACGTCAAGCGAATTTAAGAAAAAGCGTTACCATTCACGTGCATAATAGTAAATGTCCACACCACAAATGCCAGTGGGATATGCACTAAGGCATAGAAACACTGATCGAGTCGCCCCATTCCTTTTGCTAACAAAATCAAATACAAGTGTAATCCAATCACCAAGGGAAATAGCGCTAACAGCGGATAGAGTGCGACAGGGTTTGCATCGGAAAATAAGCTGTGACTGAATAAAGCCCACGCCACCATAAAGGCGGTCGTCAACGGCGGCGTTGCAATGCGATATTGCTCTGGATAGGGAAACATCCTACGACCTCTGAGTCTCAATCAATAAATTTACGTTGTAGGTTTTCGCGCAATCAACTGGGCTTTATAACTGCTTTGAGTGGACTGCGGATCACATAATCGACCTTCAAAGTAATGTAAAGATTGCCAGTTAGCAAACACTGATTTGAGTTCATTTTCAGTAAGTAAGAAATCTGGGTTGCGTGGCCGACCTATCTGCGCCTGTTGCGTTGTAAAGGTTTCATAGACGATAAGGCCTGTGCTCTTAACCGCCTTAGCAATTTGTGGCAGTAATGGGCGATGCAGATAATTAAATACTAAGACAATATCGTACTCTTCAACCGGTAATAATGGTCCAGCCTCAGCTTCTAAATCCCTTTGTAATTTGTAAGCATTAGCCTGATCAATGTGTGACATGGCGGACAAATCTCGATCGATAAACGTCACTTCAGCCCCTCGCGCTAAAAACCACAAACCATTACGCCCAGAACCGCAAGCGAGATCGAGCACCTTAAGTCCATCGAAGCAACTCAAGTCTAAGTTAGACACAGATGGATTAGGCCAAGCGAACTCTGTGATTAACGCGACAGGCGTTAAAGTTGACGTATGGGTTACAGACATATCAATTAGCCCTTAATTTCTTTTTTCGAGTCAATTTGCCGACGATGCACAATAGAATAATGCCTGAGCCCTGCAGGACCATGGGACACGATCACTGACAAAAAAAGTATCACGATTAACAGCTCAGGTTTGTAATGAGCCAGCGGCACAAACAGGCCAAGCAAGCCTATTTTTACTAAAGTTAACACTCCCTTAAGCTGGATCAGCCAGCGCCAATCCCTTACGATTTCCCATAACATTAATATGCTGCCCGTCGTCATCGCGAGATACCAATAACTCAACCATTGCACTTTATTTACATCTAATAAAATGCCACCACCAACACCAACGATCCCTAAAATATGTAATGCTCTTAAACTGGTTTTACTCAAACGTTGAAACCAAAAACGTTTTTCAGATATGCCTTGTTTGTGCATTACAACCCCTTAAGAATCAATTGCGTAACATTTAATTAAAATGATAATATAATTTTATACAATAAAGGCTTTTGAAATAACATTATTTATAGAATATATAAAAATAAATAAGCCATCTCCTCAATATACAAGATTAAATTATAATATCTATAAAATACAAATAGATAAAACACACCACCAAAGCCATAATTTATGCCATTTTTATTTTACAAAGTTAAAATCAATCCATTCAATATGTTAACTCACGCATGTTATACCGTATTGAAGCAGTGATTAGTCTCAACTTCATTAATATTTCCCATCCGATTGCACATTTTAAATATGTTATTTTCGCTGTAACAAAGGTTATGTGATCTGAACACACATATACCTCTTTAGATAGTGCTAAATTTGCAAATGGAGAATGCTCTAACAGTGCGTGAGCTGCGTAAAAAATAAATATCACGCCACGATGAATAACCCTTATTAAGTAGATGAATGTACGGCGGAGGAACTATCATGTTCACAAGAAAGATTCAAAAAACAGCACTAGCCATGCTGATCTCTGGCGCTATGGCAGGTACTGCCTATGCAGCACCAGAAGTGCTAGCCGATTTTCACGGTGAAATGGGTAGCTGCGACAGCTGCCACGTATCAGACAAAGGTGGCGTCACCAACGACAACCTTACCCATGAAAATGCTCAGTGTGTTAGCTGCCACGGTGATTTAAAAGAACTGGCCGCCGCTGCACCTAAAGATAAAGTATCCCCCCATAAATCTCACCTAATTGGCGAAATTGCTTGTACTAGCTGCCATAAAGGTCATGAAAAATCAGTCACCTATTGCGATGCTTGTCACAGCTTCGGCTTCGATATGCCTTACGGTGGTAAGTGGGAACGTAAGTTTGTGCCTGTTGATGCAGACAAAGCTGCTCAAGATAAAGCCATTGCCGCTGGCGCAAAAGAAACCACTGATGTAGTGATCATAGGTTCAGGTGGTGCAGGTCTTGCTGCAGCCGTTTCAGCCCGTGATGCAGGCGCTAAAGTTATCCTGCTTGAAAAAGAACCTATCCCTGGCGGAAACACTAAACTTGCTGCTGGTGGTATGAACGCTGCAGAAACTAAGCCACAGGCTAAACTAGGTATCGCAGACAAGAAACAAATCATGATCGACGACACCATGAAAGGTGGTCGCAATATTAACGATCCTGAATTAGTCAAAACCTTAGCCAACAACTCATCAGACTCTATCGATTGGTTAACCTCTATGGGTGCCGATATGACTGACGTAGGTCGTATGGGTGGCGCAAGTGTTAACCGTAGTCACCGTCCAACAGGCGGCGCTGGCGTGGGTGCACACGTAGCACAAGTTCTATGGGACAATGCAGTGAAACGTGGTACTGACATCCGCTTAAACAGCCGTGTAGTACGTATTCTTGAAGATGCGAGCGGTAAAATTACCGGCGTATTGGTGAAGGGTGAATACACAGGTTATTACGTGGTCAAAGCTGACGCTGTCGTTATCGCAGCGGGTGGTTTTGCGAAAAATAACGATCGTGTAGCTAAGTACGATCCTAAGTTAAAAGGCTTTAAAGCGACTAACCACCCAGGTGCTACAGGTGATGGCTTAGACGTGGCATTACAAGCGGGTGCTGCAACTCGCGACTTAGAATTTATTCAAGCTCACCCAACTTATTCACCTGCTGGTGGTGTGATGATCACCGAAGCGGTACGTGGTAACGGTGCGATCGTGGTTAACCGTGAAGGTAACCGCTTTATGAACGAAATCACCACCCGTGACAAAGCGTCTGCCGCGATTCTGCAACAAAAAGGCGAAAGTGCTTATTTGGTATTCGATGACTCTATCCGTAAGAGCTTAAAAGCTATCGAAGGCTATGTGCACCTGAACATTGTTAAAGAAGGCAAAACAATTGAAGATCTGGCTAAACAGTTAGATATTCCAGCAGCCGAACTCGCTAAAACAGTGAAAGCTTATAATGGCTTTGTTAAATCAGGTAAAGATGCTCAATTTGAACGTCCTGATTTACCACGTGAATTAGTTGTTGCACCTTTCTACGCTCTCGAAATCGCGCCAGCAGTTCACCACACTATGGGTGGTGTTGTGATCGATACTAAAGCCGAAGTGAAGAGTGAAAAAACGGGCAAGCCTATTGATGGTTTATATGCAGCAGGTGAAGTCACAGGTGGCGTTCACGGTGCTAACCGCTTAGGTGGTAATGCTATTTCCGATATCGTTACTTATGGCCGTATCGCGGGTGCATCTGCAGCTAAATACGCTAAAGACAAAAAGTAAAATGCAATAACAGAGGGTTAAAGGACTAACCCTCAGCTCATATAGTACGACTTTCAATATGAGAGCCCTAGCTTGAACACTTCAAGTAAAAGCAGTCAATCAATAAGCGAGCCGTCAGGGGCTCGCTTTTTTATTCCCAATTGATGATAAAGCTCACTCTTTTAAAGGGGAATTTTCTAAGGCTAAGGACAAAAAGCCCTAACTCACTTACACTCTTTGCCAGATAATGACATCAGCAAACCCGTTAGGTGACTGAAATGAGAATTGGATTTTTTAGCGCAAAACATTACGACATGCAGCACTTTAACCGCACAAATGCTGCGTTTGGTGCACAAATTGAGTACTTCGATTATCGCCTCTGCATGCAAACAGTGAAGCTTGCCGAAGGTTTTGAAATTGTCTGTGCCTTTGTCAACGATTCACTCTGTGAAGAAGTTCTGGTCGAACTCGCTAAGGGTGGCACAAAAATTATCGCCATGCGCTGCGCTGGCTTTAACAACGTCGATTTAGTTGCCGCTAAACGCTTAGGCATGCAAGTCGTTAACGTACCTGCTTATTCTCCTGAATCCGTGGCCGAACACACAGTCGCACTGATGTTGACACTGAATCGAAAAATCCACAAAGCTTACCAACGCACTCGCGATGCCAACTTCTCCCTCGAAGGCTTAGTCGGCTTTAACATGTTCGGCAAAACCGTCGGCGTGATTGGTACAGGTAAAATCGGCGTAGCAACCATCAAGGTATTGCTCGGTTTTGGCTGTAAAGTCATTGCCTTCGATCCCTTTATCAATCCGGCTGTCATCGCGCTGAATGTTGAATATCAAGATCTCGACTCTATTTATGCCAACAGTGATATCATCAGCTTGCATTGCCCGTTGACCGCGGATAACCGTCACTTACTTAACCAAGCCAGCTTCGCCAAGATGAAACCCGGTGTCATGGTGATCAACACCAGCCGCGGTGGTTTACTCAATGCTTTCGACGCAATGGAAGCATTAAAACTGGGGCAAATCGGCTCGCTTGGGCTCGATGTATACGAAAACGAAAAGGGCCTGTTCTTCGAAGACAAATCGAATGAAATTATTCAAGACGATGTATTCCGTCGTTTATCAGCCTGCCATAACGTGATTTTCACGGGTCACCAAGCCTTCCTCACCGAAGAAGCCCTAGGCGCCATTGCCAAAACGACCTTGAGTAATATAAAAGCACTATGTGCAGGTGAGCTATCTGGTAACGAATTGTTTTAACTGACAGATAAAATCCTGACTGCTAAAGTGAGGCTTCAACGTTTGAAGCCTCATAGAGGAATATAAATATGTTAGTGACTCAGGAAATTCAGGATATCTCCACGCCTTCAGGGCTAATGCGCACCTATATCTATCGCCCAGAAGCACAGGGAATATTCCCAAGTATCATCTTTTATTCCGAGATATTTCAGCAAACTGCGCCCATCGCCCGCACAGCTACTATTCTTGCTGGCCACGGTTTTGTGGTGTTAGTACCCGAAGTGTTCCATGAACTGAATCCTTTAGGCACAGTGCTGGCCTATGATGAATCAGGTAAAGATAAAGGTAACGCCGATAAATTTGCCAAACCCCTAGAACACCACGATAGCGATACCCAAGCACTGATCGATTTTGCCACTCAACAAACTTACTGCAATGGCAAAGTTGGCTCTATGGGCGTGTGTATCGGCGGCCACTTAGCCTACCGTGCCGCACTCAATCCCGCTATTTTAGGTGCATTTTGCCTCTATCCTACCGACATTCATTCCAACACCCTACCCTGCGCTTACGGTAATGACTCACTGAGCCGCAGCGGTGATATTCAAGGGGAATTAGTGTTAGTGTTCGGCAAGCAAGATCCCCACGTATCAGCAGAAGGCCGAGTGTTAATCCACCAGCAATTAATGGCGCTGAACCGTAATTTCACTTGGCTTGAAGTCAACGCTCAACACGCCTTTATGCGTGATGAAGGCGATAGATACGATCCTGCACTCGCACTGCAAATGTATCTGCAAGCTGTGGCATTTTTCCACAGGGTGCTGCACTAGTTCATAAATCAAACATATAAGATATTACATACTTAAGGAAAGAGTAGAAAAATGAAACCCTATAAAAATTTATCCTCAAAAAACTTAGCGTTACTATTAATGATTATCAGAGTAACAACCGTTGTTTCGTTGTTAGCCGTCGCGCTTTCATTAATTGGCCTCGCGAGTCAGTTTTGGATGACACGTGGATTTGGTCTTAACTTTTGGTCGACTGTGGGCATAGCGACTCTTATCCCCTCTCTGCAAGTACTTTTTGGCTCAGGTATCATAGCGGCTATCATTGCATTTGAAGAATCCTACCGCCAAAAGTCTGAAGCCTTTATCGCCTCGTTAAAATAGCGTTCAGTAATTATCTAAAATACACCTAACGATCTAACTTTTTAAAATCAAATGAATCACTAAAACCTTAACTAATATTATGGTTTTAGTGATTCATCCTTTCATATATTAAACTGCTAGTAAAAAGTAGATAATCACTATTCAGAATATATTTCATCGATAAAGCCATCTAAAACACCTATCTGCAAAAGGGGAAAACCTTCACCCCAAGAAATATCATATCCAATGGAAATGGCATTTGAACCTAGCTTACTAACACCAAGGCTGTATTCATTATTTGCATTAACTTCGATCAAGCATGGCAACAAAAATGTCCAAACATTGGATGAGGAGAGCTCAATATCTGTAGGAACAATGTCAGAAGAGGTAAGGAAATGAATAATCCTAGCAGTTGCATCTTTTCTAATCTGCTCTGCATTATTGATGAGTTTATCGAATGCCTCACATTGGGATACTGTTGGTCCCTCTTTTGTCCCCCAAATACGTATGAGAAAGCCATCCCCTAAATAAGGTATATCTAATTTCCTTTCCCAGATTTTTGATTGACCTTTTCCTGAAATATCACCAAAAGGAAAAATGGTTATTGACTTTACAAACATGCGAACTCCAAATAACTAAAGTTGCCAACCATAGCCAGATATATCAAATTTGTTAACAATTATGTACACGTATAACTCTGACTGTTCTCAATTACAAAGCAGTCATTATCTCCTTTAATTTTCGTGAATATTTTTTGCTGCCTGGTACTCTTATTTTTTTAAGGTAACGTTCTAGTTCATCTTGCTTTTCAATTAAGAGGCAGAACTCAATAATGTATATCACCAAGAAATTTTTATAAAAAGGCAGTGTTGCAATAACATCATCATTGCTCTCTTGCTCATCTGGTGCATCAATAAAAGTATCAATTTTTTTATCGAAGAAACGAGTAAATAGTGGCATGTTCGATGACACTATCTTCTCCATCTCTAAAATAGAAAACTCGGCGGCGTTTATTTTTTGTGCATCATAGGCTAATAACACTTTAGGTAGATCACATTCATTCACATTTACTTTACTATTCTTTTTTGCATAGACGAATAATGAACTATAAAGTTCAGTATCAATCAATTTGCCAACATCTTCTTCAATGACCATGTATCTATATCCTTTGTTACTCAGGATCAAACTTCTTTTTGCCTTCGAGTAAGGCCTGACGTTCGGCTAAGGGGGTTTGATCGGCCAGCTTTAACACTGCCTTTTGCAGCATGAGGTTATTAGGATAAGTGATGGTATCACCGTTATCGCGGTGAATAAGCACATGGAATAAAGCGATTTCGATGATCACGCCGCTAATATCTTCATCCTTATCAACTACCCGAATGCGCTCGCCGATACGGTAGGGAAACACGAAAAAGATCAGCACACCAGCGGTTAAATTACTCAATATCGACCATTGAGCAACCAATGCTACGCCCATTACTGCAAAGGCGGATGACACAAATAGCGACACATCCTGATAGCCCAGTCCGAGCGAGACCGCCATCAATGACAGAGTAATAAAAAACATCACATAGGAAATAAAACGGGTCACTAAACTGGTCCGTGCCACACTCACTTGCTTCATTTGCGCGAGTTTTCTAACCCAATGGGTTAAGGCGCGCTGTAAAAAGATAAACACTGCAAGATAAATACAGGCAAGCAGGATTTGATTTGTCATAATAGCGGCTCAATTAACTAAAACTGTCTGAATTCTAACTTTTTTGCGCGAGCAGTTATAGCCCGTGCAAACAAGCCAAACAGCTAAACCGAGTAATTAATCCAATATGGCCGATTCGACCCTCTTACATGAAACCCAAGACGCACTAGGCCCGATTCGTGTAATCGATTACGACGACTCACGGATCCTGTCCTTTGGGGATAACGATGAGCAGAGTAAGATCCTCAAGGCGGCGCCCCATATTCCCCAGCACACTTATGTGCAAGCCATGTTGTTGGTTTTACTGTTTTGTAAGCCCAAGAGCGCTATTGTTTTAGGTTTAGGCGGTGGCTCGATTATTCACTCACTGCGCAATTTCGACGCGGCAATAAAGTTAACAGCGGTGGAATTACGCCCCGCGGTGATTGAGTTAGCTAAGCGCTATTTTCAGCTGCCGATAGGTAAAAAGCTCAATCTTATCAATGATGATGCTATTGCTTTTTTAGCTGCTGGCGATCATAAAAAAGTGGATGTAATTTTTGCCGATATTTACACAGCCAAAGGCGTTGAAACAGGGCAGCTTTCGCCAATATTCCTTGAGCAGTGCACTAACCTCATCAAACCCAATGGGTATTTAGTGCTGAACTGCTGGAAAGAACATAGCCAAAATCGCGAGTTGTTAGCCGACTTACAACAACACTTTGCCCATGTGAACGCTTGTCTCACAGGCGGCGGGAATTGGGTGATTTTTGCGAGCCAATCGCCACAGCTTTTAGGCACCTCGGCCCTTAAAAGTAGTGCTCAATCTTTATCGCAACAATTGGGTTTTGCCCTTGATCGCTCATTGACACGCTTTGGGCCTTGGATTTAATACTAATATCAGCAAAATAGCGTAAATTAGTTAACCCTAAGGCTGAGCTTTGATATTCTTCTCACACTTCCATGATATGAGCTGTCACCATGAAAAATAATAATAAATTGATGTTAAGCGTTATGGCTCTGGCGTGCCTTAACTCTCTCAATGCTAACGCCGAAAGTTTTAGTTTTGACACTCGTAGCTCACTGAATTCAGATACATTAGTGCTATTCCAAAGTGCTGATTCTACTACCTATGGGATCGACTTTTTACCTCAGTCGACCCAAGATCAATTAAACCTAGCAACGGCGGATAATATTTTTTCCGGCAAACGGGGGGAAATCCTCGAGATTTTGGTACCCAGCGAAATTGATGCTAAACGGGTCTTACTGGTCGGCATTGGCGATGCAAAAAACTTAACGCCCGGCGACATTAATACCATCGGTGGCAATGTTGCGGCCAAACTCGATACGGTTCCCCAAGCCACAGTGCGTGTACTCACCCAAGGCTTAACGGCCGCGCCGCTATTTGCCTCTGAGCTTGCCCACGGAATTGAACTACGCAGTTATCGCTACACTCAGTTCAAAGCGAGCCCCCGTGCCGAGAAGAATTACCAAATCGCTGTCGATGATTTAAGTCGCAACCAAAAACACCATAAAAATCTGCAAGCGGTTGAAGCAGGTGTGTTTTTAGCACGCGATCTGACAAACGCACCTGCAGACATTATGTATCCCGACAGCTTTGCTAACGAAGCCAGAAAACTCAAATCCCTCGGCGTTAAAGTTACAGTATTAGAAGCCAAAGATATCGAACGTCTACAACTGGGCGCCTTAGCTGCTGTAGGTAAAGGCAGCGAGCGCCCACCTAAGTTAGTGGTCGCCCATTGGCCTGGCAGTAAAGACGCGCCAATTGCACTGGTCGGTAAAGGCATCACCTTCGACTCGGGTGGTTACAATATTAAGGCGACAGGTACTTCAATCGCGCGGATGAAGTCAGATATGGCGGGTGCAGCCACTGTGCTTGGCACTATTAAAGCTATGGCGATTCAAAAAGCGCCTGTCAACGTAGTGGCGATTATGCCAATGGCGGAGAACATGGTATCGGGTCATGCAATGATCCCAGGTGATGTGATTAAAACCGCCCAAGGTCTCACCGTTGAAGTGCTCAACACCGACGCCGAAGGTCGCCTAGTGCTGGCTGATGGCCTCTGGTATGCCAGAGAAAATTATAAGCCATCTGTGATTATCGATGTTGCGACACTGACTGGCTCAAAAGTGAGTGCGTTAGGCAATATTTACGCTGGCTTGTTTACCGATTCAGAGCCTTTAGTGCAGCAGCTAACTTATGCAGGTCAACAGGTTGGCGAAAAGGTCTGGCGCTTACCGTTAGATCAAGCCTATGCGGATGAGCTTAAATCCACTATCGCGGATCTCACAAACACAGGTAAAGAAGGCAGCGCGGGGGCTTCCTCTGCGGCCATGTTCTTAAAACGCTTTGCGGGCGAACAGCCTTGGGCACATTTGGATATCGCGGGCAATGCCTTAACCGCTACTGATACCGCTGTTGTGCCTGCGGGGGCAACAGGTTACGGCGTGCGCTTACTCAGCACTTGGTTAACTCAACCCAAAGCACAGAACTAGAACCTAGAACCTAGAACCTAGAACCTAGAACCTAGAACCTCAGTATCTTGTTTTAATTGTATTTACACTTTAAGGGATATCATTGATATCCCTTTTTTATGCTCGAAATTTATCTTATCTCAATCACCAAAGACCAGCCGACTAAACCCAAACTACACCCAGTCACGCCAAACCCACAGCAGTCGCAGAAAAACCGATTGAGTCCGACCTAATCGCATCACCATTCGACTAAACCGATTAGGATAATAGTTTTTATCCGTTATCTTAATTTTAATCGAGTCGGTAATATGCTTCACATCGACAGGACGCAAGCAAATGTCCTCGTTATGAACTTAAGCCATCATCAACTAAATGGAAGCATAAAATGACTCAATCAATTATCAACAGCACAATCAAACCATTCAAAGCCACTGCATTCCACAATGGTGAGTTCGTTCCTGTAACTGAACAAGACCTGTTAGGTAAGTGGTCAGTCGTATTCTTCTACCCAGCAGATTTTACCTTTGTTTGCCCAACTGAATTAGGCGACATGGCGGATCACTACGAAAAACTGCAAGGTATGGGCGTTGAAGTTTACTCAGTATCAACTGACACACACTTCACTCACAAAGCATGGCATGACACGTCAGACACCATCAAGAAGATCAACTTCCCAATGCTAGCTGACCCAACAGGCACTATCAGCCGTAACTTCGGCGTGATGATTGAAGAAGACGGTTTAGCACTGCGTGGTACTTTTGTGATTAACCCAGAAGGCCAAATCAAGGTCAGCGAAGTTCACGATTTAGGCATCGGCCGTAGCGCTCAAGAGCTAGTTCGTAAAATTCAAGCAGCTCAATATGTTGCAACTCACGATGGCGAAGTTTGTCCAGCTAAATGGCAACCAGGTGACGACACATTAGCACCGTCTTTAGACCTCGTTGGCAAAATCTAATTTAGCCCAAAGCGTCAACCCTGCCAGTCTAGCGTCCCAAGCTGATTGGCGTTACAGCCGACACAGTTGTAGCGCCACGCAGCAAAGGATTAAGCCCGCCCCTGCAAGGGCCTAGACTGGCCCCCTTTTTCTCCCTTTTAAGCTATTTTGGAGTCATCAAATGTTAGATGCGAATTTAAAAAATCAACTGCAAACCTATCTGCAAAACCTCAAGAGACCAGTTGAACTTGTCGTGTCTGCAGATGAGAGTAGAAAGTCTCAAGAATTAAAAAGCTTAGCGCAAGACATTGTCAGCCTATCTTCTCTGGTGAGCCTGAAAGAAGTTCAGGGCGAACGCACCCCGGCAATGACAGTGATTAACCCAGAGCTTAATACGCAAATCAGCTTTGCTGGTCTGCCTATGGGTCACGAATTTACCTCACTCGTGCTGGCATTACTGCACACGGGTGGACACCCAATCAAACTCAGCGATGACATTATCGAGCAGATCCGCAATCTGCCAGGCAAATATGCCTTTGAAACTTACGTCTCACTGACCTGCCAAAACTGCCCAGACGTAGTACAGGCACTGAACATGATGGCGGCCATTAACCCGAATATCACCAACGTGATGATCGACGGTGCCCTATTCCAAGAAGAAGTAACCAGCAAAAACATTATGGCTGTGCCTTCTGTCTACTTAAATGGCGAAGTGTTTGCAGCTGGCCGTATCAGCATTGGCGAGATCCTCAATAAACTAGATACCAATGCCGCAAGCCGTAAGGCCGATGAAATTAATGAAAAAGCGCCATTCGAAGTCTTAGTCGTCGGCGGCGGCCCAGCAGGCGCAGCAGCAGCCATTTATGCAGCACGTAAAGGACTTCGCACCGGTATTGTTGCCGACAAGTTTGGCGGACAAGTGGCTGAAACCGTCGGTATCGAGAACTTTATTTCGGTCAAAGCGACCGAAGGTCCAAAACTAGTGGCAAACCTTGAAGCCCATGTACGAGACTACGAAGTTGACATCATGGACAACCAAAAAGCCGTGTCATTGACGACTGACGGTTTGTTCGAGCTTGAACTGGCAAGCGGCGCTAAATTACGTAGCCGTACCGTATTGTTAGCCACAGGTGCCCGCTGGCGTGAAATGAACGTCCCCGGCGAGAAAGAATACCGCGGCAAAGGCGTCGCATACTGCCCACATTGTGATGGCCCGTTATTTAAGGGCAAGCGTGTGGCGGTGATCGGCGGCGGTAACTCAGGTATCGAAGCGGCTATCGATCTTGCGAACATAGTAGAACATGTGACTGTGCTGGAATTTGATAAAACCCTGCGCGCCGACGATGTACTGCAACGTAAAGCGGCTTCTATGGGTAACATTAAAATCATTACCCAAGCCATGACCACTGAAGTGACTGGCGATGGTACTCGGGTTAATGGCCTGAACTACACAGACAGAGCCACTGGCGAGAGTCACCATGTCGCACTTGCAGGTATCTTCGTGCAGATTGGGCTAGTACCGAATGCGGAATGGTTAAAGGGCACTATCGATTTAACCCCAAGGGGCGAGATCATAGTCGATGAGCGCGGACAAACCTCAGTCCCAGGTATTTTTGCCGCAGGTGATGTCACTAACTCACCTTTCAAGCAAATTATCATTGCCATGGGCAGCGGCGCGACCGCATCACTGGGCGCATTTGATTACTTAATTCGCCACAGCGATGAAGAAATTAGCGATACCAAAGCCGCTTAACGAGTTAATCAATATCCAAGTTAACGCAAACAACATAGCCAGCATTCGCTGGCTATTTGCTTTTTAAATCATAAGACAGTTAATCATTTTGGTCTTAGATTTAGTATATAAACGAAGTTATACAAGTTCCCAGATCCCCAAAGGAGATACATCTGCGGCTTTTATTTTCCCAGTACGACGTAATTGAGTAGCGGCCCAGCGCATATCGTATTGCCATTTAAAAAAGAGATCGCCAGAGTCACGAAGCTCTACTTCATAATGCAGCCATATATATTTAGCGACATCTATCAATCGGGAACTCCCTCCATTAGCGATTAATGCTGTTAAAACCCAATCGGGTAAATCTTCTTTAGTAGCCATACCTATCCTCAAGTAATTCAACACTATCTAGATGTTAAGTAAGACACCTAGCTGAGTAATATTATTTATCTACTTATTAGAGGCTAAAAAATACGCCACCAGCGCATTGGCATGCCCATGACCGAGTTGGTGCTCACTCTTAAGCCAAGCCACCATTTCCATATGCTTTTTGCCTTCGAGACCTTGCAATAGCGTTAGCCAGTGGGCGATCGGCTGACCATAGGTTTTCTCGATAGAAGGGAAATAAGATGCAGGGCCTTTCACTTTCATGCTATCGGCTACTGTCGTTGGCTGAGTTTTTCCTGTCATAACAGATGTCCTTATCTTGATATTTTTAGAATTTACTTCAATAAAATCTAGCCTAAAGGTAGGGATTCTCTAACCGAATTTGCATTAGCATTTCAGGGGTGTCGACCGCTTTAAATCCAAACTGGGCGTACAGTCCATGGGCATCGCGGGTGGCTAACATTATCCGTCTTAAACCTTGTAATTCAGGATGTTCAAGAATCGCTGTTATCATCAACTTACTTAAACCTAAGCCGCGGTGCGACTCAAGTACAAACACATCGGCAAGATAGGCAAAAGTGGCTTTATCTGTGATTAAGCGGCCAAAAGCCACTTGTTGATTGTCCTTATCAAATACCCCAAAACACAGGCTATTGGCTAACGCTTTTTGTAGCAGCGCCTTTGGCATGCCCTGCGCCCAATAGCTATTACTAATAAAGCCATGAATAACCTCAAGATTCATTTCAGCTTGATCTGTACTGACTCTGTATCCTGTTTCCTGCTGCATTTTCCTTTCTCCGAAATTTTCCGTTAACGTCAGTTCAGGTGTTATTGGCACTCATAAATATCATAAATGCCATCGCTAATAACACCACTTTAGCTAACGAATACAAAGCCCCCGCTAAAGTGCCACCGCCATGATAACTAAAGGCTAAATGGCGATTGATTTCATACTTAAAGGATTTAGCTAAATAACGGTAAGCGAGAAAGTAAAACAAGGAGGCTGCGGGCCAAATCCCCATAAGTAGCATTTGCCCCTGAGCCTTAGTGGTGAGTAAAGTTGAGATAAACGGTATGCTTAAGCAGACAACATATATCCAAGCAAAACGCTTAAGTAGCTGGCGGATTTTTTTATCGGATAATGATTTCAACTTCACTCCTTGTCATCTTACATAGCTTCGATTTGCTCAACCATAAGTTGCAGCGAAAAATTGCCGCGATACTCATTCACATCGAGTTTATACACAACACGGGCATGATTAATCGTCGCATCTGGCCAAGTGTGCAAATCCACATTAAAGGCAATGGCATCGAGCATCACAGTGCCGCATTGGGTTTCGAGTACGAGCTTAAGGTGCCGCTCACCGACAAGACGTTGTTGCACTATCGTAAAGTAACCATCGAATAACGGCTCTTCGAAAGCTTGTCCCCAAGGCCCCGCATTACGCAATAACTGAGCCATTTCAAGATTCAACTCTGCAGGAGTGAGTTCGCCATCGGACCAAAGCTCGCCCGTTAACAACTCAGGTTTAAGCTGCTCACGCACCGCATCATCATAGGCTTTAGCAAATGTCGCAAAACTGCCCGCTTTGAGCGATAAACCCGCCGCCATTGCATGACCACCAAATTTGATAATCAGTCCCGGATGGCGAGTGTTCACTAACTCCAATAAGTCGCGCATATGCAAGCCTTTGATCGAACGCGCCGAGCCTTTAATTTCACCATTGCCTGCATCGGCAAAGGCAATCACGGGTCTATGGTATTTGTCTTTAATGCGCGAGGCCAAAATCCCGATCACGCCTTGATGCCAATCTTCTTGAAATAAGGCAATCCCCCAAGGCAACTCGGCTTCGTTAAGCTTTAAGTGCTCTAGGCTTTTTAAGGCTTCCTGCTGCATACCGACTTCCAGCTCACGGCGTTCTTGATTCAATCCGTCAAGCTCTGCCGCCATGCGCCGCGCATACATCATGTCTTCGCAGAGTAAGGTTTCAACCCCAAGTGCCATTTCGTCCAGCCTGCCTGCAGCATTAAGCCTTGGGCCCACGGCAAAACCAAAGTCAGATGCGACAATCCGCGCCGGATTTCGCTTCGCCACTTCAAGCAACGCAGTAATCCCCACACGGCAACGCCCGGCTCGCACGCGCTGCAAACCTGCTTCAACCAAAATACGATTATTGGCATCGAGTGACACCACATCGGCAACGGTGCCAAGGGCAACGATATCGAGTAGTGTGCCTAAATTGGGCTCAGCAATACCGTGGGTTTGATACCAGTTTCGCGTCCGTAATTCAGCCCTTAATGCCGTCATCAAATAAAAGGCCACGCCGACACCCGCTATCGATTTGCTGGCAAATGGACAGCCCGGTTGGTTAGGGTTCACTATCGCATCGGCAGCGGGTAACTCATGGCCGGGTAAATGATGGTCGGTAATCACCACTTGCATACCAAAGGCTTTGGCCGCCGCAACACCGTCAATTGATGAAATACCATTATCAACTGTGATGAGTAGCTCAGCCTGTTTGGAGGCCGCAACTGCTACAATTTCAGGGCTTAAGCCGTAGCCGTAATCGAAGCGATTAGGGATCAAATAATCCACTCTCACCGCGCCCATCATCCGCAGCGCCAACATACACACACTGGTCGATGTGGCGCCGTCTGCGTCAAAGTCACCCACGATCAGAATCGACTTATTCGCCTGCATGGCATCGGCAATAAGCGCCGCAGCTTCAGGCAGGCCCTTCATGGTTTCAGGTCTTAATAGACCCTTAAGAACAAGTTCGCATTCGTGGGTGAGCGCACCACGGCGAGCGTAAAGCTGCTTCAATAGCGGCGAAAGATGAGCAGGTAAATGGCTATCATCAACGGTTGGGCGACGGACTATCTTATGGATCAAGGGACTCAAACTCTCATGAAATCGTGGCAATAAGATAACAAAAAGGTGAGCCTTAAGCTCACCTTTCGTGGGATAGATTTTACATTTTAGACTGTTACTGACGTGCCTCTAAGGTGCGTAATAAGTCTTCAGGCGGTTGATAACCAGGGATCATATTGCCATCTTCTAATACGATTGCAGGCGTACCATTTACACCAAAGGTTGTGCCTAACGCATATTGCTCGGCAATTTTAGCATCACATGTTGCCGCGGCAACTTTGCTGCCCGCTTTAGCATCAGTCATAGCTTTTAATGGATCTTTAGCACACCAGATAGCTTGCATCTCATCGGCATTAGCTGACGGCACACCCGCGCGCGGGAAGGCTAAGTAACGCACTGTAATACCAAGTTTATTGTAGTCAGACATTTGGCTATGCAGTTTACGGCAATATCCACAGCTAACATCGGTAAATACAGTGACCACGTGTTTTTCGTTTTTCGCTTTATAGACAAGCATATTCTCTTCAAGCGGCTTCATCATTTCTAAACGCGGACCCGCTAATGCGGCTTCGGTTAAGTTTTTCATGCCCTTATCGATATCATACACACTACCGTGGAATAGTTTTGAACCATCACGGCTAATATAGAGCACGCCGCGGTTGGTCATGGCTTGATACAAGCCTTCAATTGGTGAGTCCTGCATAGAAATGACTTCAACATCTAACATCTCACCGAGTTTTTGCTTAATCGCAGCGGTATCGGGAGACGTCGCAGTGGCAGCGCTGGCAAGTGGTGCAACTAGGAGGGCAAAAACTAAGGATAATGCTGGGGTCAACTTCATGGGACATCCTATAAATTGTGTCACTACAACGAGATATTGGGGCCGTTCTAACTCGAGATATTCAATAGACCCTGTATAGGGGCAAAAAGTTACAGACAAGCCGCGCGGAAAGCAAATTTATGCTGTAACTAAATCCTTTTTTAGCCTCTAGGATGATGCTGTTGATGCAATTCCTGCAATCTTGCCCGTGCTACATGGGTATAAATCTGTGTCGTCGATAAGTCGCTGTGACCTAATAACAGTTGGACAACCCGCAGATCGGCACCGTGATTGAGCAAATGAGTGGCAAAAGCATGGCGTAAAGTGTGCGGTGATAATGCAGTTTCAATCCCCGCACGCAGAGCATAAAGTTTAATCCGATGCCAAAAAGTTTGCCGCGTCATCATCTGCCCGCGTTTCGACGGAAATACCACATCGGATTGTTTATTACCGAGCAACTCTTGGCGAGCAAATTTCATGTAGCCCTCCACTTCGGTAATAGCCAATTCCCCCAGCGGCACAAGACGCTCTTTGCCACCCTTGCCCACAATACGTACTAAGCCTTGGCGCAAACTCATTTGCTCCATGGTCAAGCCGACAAGTTCACTCACCCTGAGGCCAGTTGCATACAAAAGCTCTAGCATTGCCTTGTCACGGCATTCGACGGCATCATCCACATTGGGCTCAGACAGTAAACGGTCAACCTGCGACTCACTCAGAGAATCCGGCAAATGACGCGTTAACTTAGGCGACTCGACTAAGGCCATAGGATCGGCTGAAATCTGCTTGATCTGCACCAAATAAGTATAAAAACGCCGTAAACTGCTGAGCAGTCGAGCGCTACTGGTACGCGCAAAATTCTGCTCAACTCTAAAGGCCAGATATGCCCTAACATCGGCCTGAGAAACCGCAAGTAACGTCACTCCTTGCTGACCTTGATAACGATCAAAATGGCGTAGATCGGTACGATAGGCCGATAGCGTGTTATCACTCAGTCCCTTGCTTGACCAAAGATCATCAAGAAAAGCATCGATAAGTGGATCTGGCATATAGGTTTTAGGCACAAATACTCCATAAAAAAACGGCGTAATCAAATGATACGCCGTTGATATTAATTTAAATATGTCTAAGCCTGCATAAGCTTAACTGAGTTAAGCATAAAGACGAGAACTCGAATGCAAAGCCTAGGCTGCAGCCGTTTGACCACGGCCACGACCGAATACTAAACACAGTGCAATCGTCGCAATGGTCGGCAATAACCAAGCCATACCTTCTTCATAGAGTGGCAGCTTAGATAACACTGGAGACATAACATTCACTATATGGATAAAAACCTGTGCTAAGCCATTAATGGCTTGACCATCAGCGTCAGTCAAACTTTTCGCTGCCACTTTAAGACCATCGAAGATGCCGAAAAACAGTGCCACGCTCAGTACTGCACGATGTGCAAACTGTGGATTCGCAAAATAAGCGGTCAGGAAAGTCACAACCACAAGAGCAATAGCCACAGGATAAATCGTCATTAATACGGGAATACTAATAGCAATCAACTGACTTAGGCCCACGTTCGCAATCACAGCGCATATCAAGCTTAAAAAGACCACGAGGAAACGGTAAGACAGTTTAGGCATCAGCTCATTAAAGAACTCAGAACACGCACTCACTAGCCCAACCGCAGTGGTCAAACAAGCTAAAGTCACGACTGATGACAACAAGACTGAGCCTAGTTCACCAAACTCGCGGGTCACGTAATTTGTTAATATTTCGCCACCATTTTTAGTGCCGATAGCGATATCGCCAGCGGTTGCACCTAAAAAGAACAAGGACACATACACAAAAGTTAAACCAGCGGCGGCAATAAAGGCTGCACGGATTAGATACTTAGTTTGATCACTGGGTTGGTCAATGCCCTTTTTACGCAGGATATCAATAATCAACATACCAAACATCAAGGATGCTAACGTATCCATAGTGTTATAGCCTTCCAAAATACCTTTGGTCAGCGGATGCTGTTGGTAATCCCCCACTGCTTGGCCCACTTCGGATGCAGGTAAAAACAGCACTGAAACGGCTAATCCGACCAACAAAATCAATAAAATAGGCGTTAATACTTTACCTACGCTATCGAGCAACTTACCAGGGAAAAGCGCCAGCAACATAGTGACAGCGAAGAAACCTAATGTGTATAGCAGTTGCGTCAGGTTTAATTCCAAACTGCCCAGCAAAAACGTTGCCGTAGTGTCATCGATAAATGGCTTAGCGCCAATCTCGTAAGCCACTAATCCCGTACGCGGCGCAGCAAAAGCAGGGCCGATAATAATGTAAATCGCGACGGCCAATGTCGTTGCTGCAAATACTGGCAGCATAGCCATAACCTTACCTTGAGCCTTAGCGACAGCAATCAGTCCAACTAAAGGTAAACCTACGGCGGTAATCAAAAAACCCAACATGGCGAGGGGCATATTTTCGCCCGCTAACATACCCGCGAATGGTGGAAAAATTAGGTTTCCCGCACCTAAAAAGAACGCAAAGGTCATAAAACCTAAGCCTAATGTATCTCCGATACTCATCTGATTGTCTTGCACTGGAAGCCCCATCTTGTCTTATTGTTTTTTTACAAACTTAAGTGATTATGTGTCGATTAGCCATAGCTAAAACAAAGCCCATCCGGAGTGCAAATCTATGTTTACACAATTCCGTGGTAAATATGTTCGATATCTGCCGAGTTTATAAACGATGGCGAACGTTTATGTAGCCTAACTGACGACTAATTCACCAACAAACTCGTTTACCTATCCGTTAATCTTAAAAGTGATTAAAAATGGGGGCGAAACTAATACCAGACTTAAAGCATCAATACAAGACAACAAGTCCGTTCAGGCAAAAAAAGCTAAATAATGCTAATTAACTGCTAATAAAAGGTTTCTAAGGCAATAAATTAAAGCGTTAATTAAGTGAAATTAGTATTACCACGTAAAATAGTAAATGATTTGGCGACACAAATTCATACAGCTAGGACAGATGCGACTGTTTAAAAACATTAGCTAAAAACGAGGGCTAGAATTAGAATATTGCGCGCCCAATATTGGGCCTAAATCACTTTAGAACGGCAAAATTAACTCCCCATGGCATTCACTTTTAAACAATTTCATATCGATGACATGAATTGCGGCATGGCCGTAGGCACAGACAGCGTCGTCCTTGGGGCATGGGCACAACTGACCACCGCGAAATCAATCTTAGATATAGGCGCAGGCAGCGGCTTACTCAGTTTAATGGCAGCTCAGCGCAGTCAAGCACATATCACCAGTGTCGAATTAGACACCAATGCCGCCCATGCTTGCCAACATAACTTCCACAATAGTCCTTGGGCTAATCGACTGACCTTAGTTAATTGCAGCATCCAAGACTTTTGCCAACAAACTGAGTATCAAGAGTATTTTGATCACATAATTTGTAATCCCCCCTATTTTGAGCAAGGCACGCAAGCGATACAATCCCAGCGCGCTATGGCCCGCCACACAGATAGCTTAAGCTTTACCGCACTACTCGATGCCATTCATGTGTGCCTAGCACCACAAGGAAAAGCAAGCCTCATATTACCAATGCAGAGTATGGCGCGTTTCGACGAAATACTAACGCACTCTCAGCTCAATTTGATTGAAATAACCAACCTTATCAGCATTGTAGGGAAAAGCGCTAATCGAGTACTCTGCGTGCTCGCCCACAAGACTCATCCACAAATGGCTCCAAAGCTCAGTGATATCGCTATTCGTGAAAGTTCAGGCCAATACACACAAACCATGGTGCAATTGATCCGAGATTTTTACCTTAAATACTGATATTGAGTCCAATCCTGACACCTTAAGTAAAGCTAGCTAAGTTTGGCAAATTTAACGAAAGGTCCAATTTCCCACAAATTAAATGCTAATACATTGACCTAAAAGTAATTAACTTATGTCGATTACCATAAAACTTTACTGACACAGAAGATAAACACAGGAGATCTAGATAAGTTATTTAAGTTAACCGCCATAACCTTTATAATGCTTCGCTATTATCCGTCGAGACGCTGCGCATGCAATTTGAAGATTTCCAGCTTGACCCTAGCTTATTAGAGTCGCTTAATGCCATGGGGCATCATTCACCCACTACGATTCAGCAAGAAACGATTCCTTACGCCCTAGAGCAAAGAGATATTCTTGCGCGCGCCCCGACAGGAACAGGTAAAACAGCAAGCTTTTTACTGCCATCGCTACAGCATTTGATCGACTTTCCCCGTCGTTTTGCTGGTCAAGCAAGGGTGCTAATCCTCACGCCAACCCGTGAGTTAGCCAGCCAAATCCACCGTTATGCGAGTCACCTAGCCACGGGCCAAGGTTTAGATATTGCTATCGTTACTGGTGGTGTTCCTTATGGACCACAGGAAGAGGCCTTAGCAGGCAACGTCGATATTCTGGTCGCGACCCCAGGCCGCCTAATGGAATATTTAGACAAAGGCAATTTCAACGCCCAAGAAGTCGATATCTTAATTATCGACGAAGCCGATCGCATGTTAGACATGGGCTTCTCTTCTGTGGTGCAAGCCATTGCTATTGAGGCCCAAGGCCGCAAACAGAACATGCTGTTCTCTGCCACCTTAGAAGGCGGCGGTGTACAACGTTTTGCCCGTGAAGTGTTAAACGACCCGATTGAAATCGATGTTGAAGCCCCTCGCAGTGAAAAAGCCAAGATCCACCAATGGATTCACTTAGCCGATGATAAAGAGCATAAATTTGCGCTGTTGTGCCATTTGCTACGCCAAGAAGATGTCAAACGGACTATCGTATTTGTGAAAACCCGCGACATCGTTTCTAGCCTAGAAGGCCAGTTACTTAAAGTCGGTATTCCCTGCGCCTTTATGCGTGGTGATATGGAACAGAAGAAACGCTTCCAAGCCTTGAGTCGCTTTACTAAAGGTGAAGTCAATGTCTTGTTAGCGACCGATGTGGCTGCACGCGGTATCGATATCGACGATATCACTCATGTGATCAACTTCGATATGCCACGTTCTGCTGACACTTATATCCACCGCATTGGCCGTACTGGCCGCGCTGGCGCAAAAGGTACCGCGATTTCGCTTGCCGAAGCCCACGACATGCGTATCGTCGGTAAAATCGAGCGTTATATCGAGCAACCGTTGAAACGCCGCGTGATCGAAGAGCTGCGTCCAAAGAATAAAGAAGCGCGCACACCGGGTAAGAAAAAAGCCAAAGTGAAAGCGAAAGAAGCTGCGAAGAAAACGAGCAAGAAAGAAGCGGCAAAGAAAGCGAGTAAAATCGCCCGTAAGAAAAAGTAACACCCGCTTAAATTCACCAAACTAAAGCCGCTATATGCGGCTTTTTTATTACCAAAATATAACTTACGTGGGTGATTTTACTAAAAATATCATGTTACGCTTAATTATATAGAATGAAATGCGGCGGATTTAGAGCGGTTAACCCCAATGCGTATTCATTCTTATTTCAATATATTCCAATCACCTAACTGAACCTTTCATCACCTTTCTGCTCTAATTTTCGCCCAAATATCGATGCACGATGCGCATATCTGTCACGGCATCACTTTTAGAAACATTTAATTTACAAAAATAAATTTATTGGCGTGGCCGACTCTGCTACTTTAACCCCATTACGCGATTAGCATGGATTTAACCATTATATGATGAAGACCCTACTGAGGAGACTGTCTCCTTTTCTTATTCTGCTGCTGTTTGTCTTTGGCGCAGCCTTATTAATGCAAACGAAGGAGGCGCCAGAACAAAAACCTGAAGAGATGCCCATTCCTATCGTTGATGTCACGCAAGTGACTCAGCAAACAGTATCGCTAAACTTACCTTCCTACGGCGTGGTTACCCCAAAGTATAAAACCCAACTCGTGACCGAAGTTCAAGGCAGAATGCTCACTATCTCCCCTCATTTTGTTGCAGGTGGCATAGTCAAGAAAGGCGACCAATTAGCACAAATCGAGCCCTCAGATTACGAGGCTGACTTAATGCAAGCCGAAGCGACGCTGGCCCAAGCCACCGCCGCACTGAACGAAGAAATAGCCCGTGGTGAAGTCGCTAAAATCGAATTCAAAGGCTACGACAAGGGCTTGCCCCCTGAGTTAGGTCTACGTATCCCGCAACTCAAAAAAGAACAAGCTAACGTAAAATATGCACAAGCAGCACTGGCGCGCGCCCAACGTAACCTTGAGCGCACGGTTATTCGCGCGCCCTTTGATGGCATAATCAAAGTTAGAAATGTCGATTTAGGTCAATACGTTAGCTTAGGCACTAATCTAGGTGAGCTCTACGATACTCGCGTTGCCGAAATCCGCTTACCCATTTCTAATGATGATTTAGCCTATTTAGAGTCTGTCGATAATCCCGATACCCAAGTCACGCTTAGCGCCTCTTTGGCGGGCAAAGAAAATACTTGGGAAGGCAATATTATCCGCAGTGAAGGTGTTATCGATGCCGAAAATCGCATGGTGTATTTAGTCGCAGAAATCAAAGATCCCTATCTGCGCGCGAATAAAGTGCCGGGTAGCTTACCACTTAAATACGGCAGCTTCGTCAATGCAGTCATCAAGGGCCGCACTGTCGATGGCATAGTCAAATTGCCCCGCCATGTGGTTCGTAACGACCAAGTCGCCCTAGTCAACGACAAAAATATCATTGAAATGCGCCAAGTAAATGTAGTTCGTAGTGATTTAGAAAATGTATTCATCAAAGACAGTCTAAAAACGGGCGAACGCGTCGCTACGACCCACTTCAACAGTATGGCAAATGGGCAAATGGTCAAAATCTTAGGAGAAGCAGCATTGCCTACTGAGACACCAAAAGAAAATACTCCTGAATCGAGTCTTGCGGCTGCTGGAGTCAAATAATGGACACTCAAAAAGGGATCTTAGCTTGGTTCGCCCGCAACAGTGTGGCCGCGAACTTATTAATGTGTGTTCTACTCATCGGCGGCCTGTTCAGCAGTATTTTGATTAATAAAGAGGTTTTTCCTTCTTTCGAACTCAATTTATTAAATATTTCCGTCGCCTATCCAGGTGCGGCGCCACAGGAAATCGAAGAAGGCATCAACATCAAGATTGAAGAAGCCATCCAAGATATCAACGGCATCAAGAAAGTGACTTCTGTGGCTAGCGAAGGCGTTGGCTCGATTACCGTTGAAGTTGAAGACGGTTACGAAGTGCAGACCATTCTCGATGAAGCCAAACTGCGGTTAGATGCAATTTCAACCTTCCCAGTGAACATCGAAAAACCGAATATCTCTCAAATCAAACCTGAGAATAACGTCATTTGGGTTTCTGTTTATGGCGATATGACACTCCACGATATGAAAGAATTGGCTAAATCGGTTCGTGACGATTTAACCCAACTCCCCGCTGTAACCCGTGCGAAAGTCACAGGGGTGCGCGATTATGAAATCGGTATTGAAGTTTCTGAGAATAAGTTACGAGAGTACGGCTTGACCTTCTCACAAGTCGCATTAGCAGTGCAAAACTCCTCCTTAGACTTACCAGGTGGCTCTATTCGTGCTCAAGATGGCGATATTCTATTGCGCACCAAAGGCCAAGCCTACACGGGCGATGACTTTGCCAATATAGTCGTCACAACTCGCGCAGACGGTAGCCGTGTGATGCTGCCACAAGTGGCGACCATCAAAGATGATTTTGAAGAACGTTTGGAATATACCCGCTTTAACGGCAAACCCGCTGCGATTATTGAAGTTACCAGCATTGATGATCAAAACGCCTTAGACATTGCAGACCAAGTTAAACAGTACGTAGAACAGCGCCGCGCCACACTGCCAGCTAACGCTCAACTCGATACTTGGGGTGATATGACCCACTATCTCCAGGGCCGCTTAGACATGATGATGTCGAACATGTTTTACGGTGCCTTGTTGGTGTTTATCATCTTAGCCATGTTCCTCGATCTGAAGTTAGCATTTTGGGTCATGATGGGGATACCCGTGTGTTTCCTCGGCACTATGTTGGTCATGCCGCTCGAACCTTTCTCCATGACGATCAACATGTTGACCCTATTCGCTTTTATCTTGGTGCTCGGAATAGTGGTGGATGATGCCATTGTCATCGGCGAGAGTGCCTACACAGAGGTCGAACGCCACGGTCACTCGGTTGAGAACGTGATCCGCGGCGCGCAAAAAGTAGCGATGCCCGCGACCTTCGGGGTCTTAACCACAATTGCGGCCTTTATTCCCATGTTAATGGTTTCTGGCCCTATGGGGATTATCTGGAAATCCATCGGTATGGTGGTCATCCTCTGTTTAGCCTTCTCACTGGTAGAGTCTAAATTCATTCTGCCAGCGCATTTAGCGCACATGAAGTTTAAAAAACCTGGCGCACCAAAGGGATTCTTTGGCCACCTAAAAGCCAATTTTAACGACAGAGTGCAATACTTTATTCACCACAGTTATCGCAACTTCCTCGAGCGCTGTATCAAACACAGATACAACGTGGTCGCGGCCTTTATCGGTGTATTGATTCTGTCGATTGCCTTAGTCGCCAGTGGCAAAGTGCGCTGGGTATTTTTCCCAGACATTCCCTCAGACTTTATTCAAGTTGAGCTTGAAATGGATGAAGGCAGCTCCGAAGGTAACACCTTAAAAGTGGTACAGAGCATAGAAGAAGCCCTGTACAAGATGAACGAAAAAATGGAGAAAGATAACGGCTATCAAGTGGTGAAGCATAGCTTTATCAATATGAGCTCCCGTACCTCGGCCTTTATTTTTGCCGAACTGACGAAAGGTGAAGACCGTGAAGTCGATGGAGTGACGATTGCTGCCGCGTGGCGTGAACAATTGCCCGAGCTTTTGTCGGTTAAAAAACTCAGCTTTAACGCGAGCACCAACGATGCCGGCGGCGATATTTCCTTCAGATTGACCTCGAGTGACCTCGATGAGCTGTCCGCAGCCTCTAAAGAGTTGAAGCAAAAACTCGCCAGCTATGAAGGTGTGTACGATATTGCCGACAACTTCTCCTCGGGCAGCCATGAAATTCGCCTGAAGATACGTCCAGAGGCAGAAGCCCTTGGCCTGACGCTTTCCGATTTAGCTCGCCAAGTGCGTTACGGTTTCTATGGTTATGAAGCCCAACGTATTTTACGTAATAAAGAAGAAATCAAGGTGATGGTGCGCTACCCATTAGAGCAACGTCGTACTGTGGGTTATCTTGAAAATATGCTGATCCGCACGCCAACGGGCACTTCGGTTCCCTTCTCGACTGTGGCACAAATTGAAAAAGGTGATTCCTACGCCTCAATTACCCGTGTTGACGGCAAGCGAGCGATTACCATCACGGCAAATGCCAACAAAAACATCGTTGAACCTTCAAAAGTAGTGCAAGAAATCCAAAAAGATTACCTGCCACAATTGCAGGCTAAGTATCCTAAAATCCAAACTGCGCTGGACGGTGGCAGTTTGGATGAACAGAATGCCATGGTCGGTTTAATGCAAGGCTTCTTCTTTGCACTGTTCACCATTTATGCCCTAATGGCAGTTCCACTTAAATCCTACAGTCAGCCGTTAATCATCATGTCTGTGATCCCCTTCGGGATTATCGGCGCCCTGTTTGGTCACTTGATTCAGGGACTCGCGATGAGCGTGTTAAGTCTCTGCGGCATAGTGGCATTAGCGGGAGTGGTAGTGAACGACTCCTTGATTTTGGTGGACTTTGTGAACCGTGCGCGGGAGCAAGGGCAATCGGTCAGGCAGGCGGCGGTCGATTCAGGCTGTTATCGTTTTAGGGCGATCATCCTGACGTCACTCACCACCTTCGTCGGCTTAGTGCCTATTATTCTCGAGCGTAGTTTGCAGGCGCAAATAGTGATCCCTATGGCGACATCCCTCGCCTTCGGTATCCTGTTCTCGACCCTTGTGACGCTAATTTTAGTGCCCTTGCTGTACATCATACTCGACGACATTAAGCGCACTAGCAGCCGCTTCTTCCATTGGTGGTGGCAGCCTAAAAAAGACCATGAAGTGGACTTTACACCTGAGCATTTAGAGCCGCCAGTCCCCACTGACTATAAAAAAGACTATCTATAGGAAGTTAACTAGAAGCAGTTAATCAATATCTTGGACCTTAAAAAGAGAGCTTAGGCTCTCTTTTTAATCCTCAGTGCGAGTCAATAACCTCTCAATCATCTATGTCATTTTGAGTCTGCCGCGAGTGGCTTGAGCTTTCAAGTTGCGATCTAGTTGACAGTTATCGCATCAGGCTTTCGCTACACTGTGTCTAAGTCGTCAGCTATCGTTAGAATGAAACCCATCATTATGTCTGAGCATCTGCACAAGCAAAATATTGATAAACCACAAGTTGTCACCACAGAAACCCTAGCGAACGGTCACATAACAGATGAAGTTTGCACGAATGAAACCTGTGCGACTGAAACGCTTGTCTATGATATTCGTCGCAGTCGCTACCTTAATATTACGGGTCGCTGCACCCTGCGCTGCGCGTTTTGTCCAAAACATAATGGCAGTAAACAGATCCACGAATATCAACTGGCACTGTGTCACCAACCTAAGCCCGAAGAAATTATTCCACTGCTTGGCGATGTTAAAGACTTCGAAGAATATGTGTTTTGTGGCTATGGTGAACCGACCTTAAATCTTCCAACCTTGCTGGCGGTGGCGAAAGAAATTAAACAAAGAGGCGGACGAGTACGTATTAATACCGATGGTTTAGGTAATTTAGTCCATAGGCGCAATATTTTGCCAGAACTGGCCAACTGCGTTGATAGTTTATCCATTTCCCTCAATGCGGATAATGAAGCCGCCTATATGGAACATTGCCGCCCCAAACTCGCCGGTTCTTATGCCGCCGTACATGCTTTCATCGCATTAGCGCCACACTATATTGAAACGGTACAAGTTTCAGCCATCGAAGGATTAGCGGGTGTTGATATCGACATCTGTCGTGAACAAGTTGAGTCCTACGGCTGCGAATTCAAGCATCGCATATTAGGCGCCTTAGGCTAAACGGCATTCTAATACAGCCAAAATCGACTGAAATACCCAAGCAGATAACACTGTCGATTACGTGAGTGGTACATGTGTGAATCGTCTTAACTTTTACTCAAGAAATCTTGCTGAGTAACTTGGCACTGTCGTAACAATTCTTTCGTGTTAACATAGCGAAATTAACAGTTCACCCACTCATAATCGGTTCATGCTGAAGAATAACCCAAGCACGTATCCCCTTGCGCCACTGCTCTCTTTAACTCAAGGGATCTATTGGTCGCATCAACGCTTACTCGCTATTGCAAGCCAGCTTTCTATGCTGGTGATTGGCATGATTATTTTAACTCACTTAATCATTACTTTAGGTGAAAGACGCCTGCAAGAAGAGTGGGCAACGCAAAGATACAGTGAACTGCAAACCATAGGCTCATTGATCGCAGATAAAGTGTCTTTTCAGCAATTTCGAACCCAAATTTTCGCCAATGGGGAACTGCTAAAACAATACTTAAGCAATCCTACCGCCAAGCAACAACTTAAATTGCAGGAAAACTGGCAAGATCTAGTAAAACATATTCCTGAGTTACTCGGCATTGCACTGTACGATCCCCAAGGTAACTATAAATTCTCAACTCCCCCTAATTTCAATAAAGATGCCTTACCACCGACCTTACTTGGAGCGAGTCGGAGCATGGGCGGCAAGGAGGTCTATACCTCACCGCTGGAATTTGTTCCGATAGACGGCATGCTTGAACCTTATATGTATCAAATGGCGTGGCTCGAGAAGCCCGATCAGAGTTCTATCGGTTATCTGGTGACATACAACTCCATGGTAAAAATGCTGGAGGCCATAAAACCAGCCTTTTCGAGCAATAAATCCCCTATGTTAGTGCTTGATACTCAAGGATTACTCTATGCTGGCGCGAGCGATCTCGCCCCTCTAAGCAATATGCCAGAAACCTTAGGAGCAAGTTTAAGACAGAGCTATCCGGCCCTGTGGCGCGATATGTCCATGAGCAACTTTGGACAATTCCACGGTGAAGAAGCCACTTATGTTTACCTTAAAATCGAACTCACTGCCCAACCTGAGACTCACAGAGAATATTTTTTACTCTCCTATGTGCGCAACTCAGACATAGCTGCTCGTTTCTCACAATGGCAAAACATTGTCATTGTGGCATCGTTAATATTAACGGTTTTAGCCGCTTGGGTTGTACTACTCAGCCACATGTATCGCTTACAACAGCGTTCACGCCAATACAGTATTGATGTTGCTAATGGCTTATTTAATAGTGACATCGGCTTTATGATGGTAAACGAAAATGCCAGAGTCATCAGTGCCAATACTAAAGCGGCACAAGCGACCTTAGTACCATTAGATGAACTGACAGACCGAAGCCTACAGCGTACCTTATGCCTCGATGATAAAACCTACACGGAGTTAATGGAGCAGGTACATAAAACCGGTCAATGGTCTGGTGAAATCAGTCTAGAGAGTATCGATGGCCCTACTTTACGCGTTCATATCCGCCAAGCACCAAGGGCGAGCCGAGGCTCACCACATCTATTAATCACCCTTGAGGACATCAGTGAGTTAATCAGCAGCAAACAAAATGCTTTTCTCAGTGAGCTTTTATGCGATAACACAGTCGCGACAGCCCTCACAGATGCTAACGGTAAACTGATTAAAATCAATCCAGTATTCGATGCGCTAATGCAACTCAATGGCGATTTAAATCAAGATTTAGCGTCATTACTCGCGAATGATTTAGGCAATCAATGGCAGAGGATCAGCGCCCAAATTGCCATGCAAGGTCAGTGGCAAGGGCAAATTCTATGCTCACCTAAACAGGCGCATTCCAATTGTTTGCAAGCCACCTTGAAGGGCCATGTGGCCGCCGATGGTGAGATTGATTATATCGTCTGCACTTTAGAGCAAGCCGCCGAGCGTGGTCGAGGCACAGAGAAGCGTAACCTTGTGCCCCATCGCAGTACTATTCTGCTGAATTTGGCAGATTTAGAACGTTACTTTAACTCTCTGCCGCCACCAAGCCGTCTCAGCTCAAGCTTACTGTTAATGGATATCAATCCAGAGGGCATGCTAAGCCACATGAGTGATATCGACCAACTGGCAAATCGTCAGCAAGAAATAGAAGTGCAATTATTGCTTGAAATTCCAGCTAATTATCAAATTCTGCATTGGCAGCTAGGGAAGCTCATTGTGATGTTACCTGACACAGACGCCACCCATGCGCACAACTTTGCCCTCAATATGATGGAAAAGCTCAATGGTAATGGCTTAGGGGAAGGTATTAGTATTGGTATTGCGGGTTATCAAGAAGGCCAGACATTAGAGCAATATTTGAATAATGCCGAAGTCGCCCTAAAACGGGCGAAGCAAAATAACGATCAGAATATCGGTCAAGCCTTTACTCGTCATCAATCGTAGATTCGGGTGCATTAACTGAGTCAGGCAACTGACTCTGGGTAATTTCTATGATTGCCGAGCGGTTCATGGTGATTTTATAGCGGATATACTGCGGGGCTTCGCGCCCATCACGCAACACTAAAATCAGATTGACTTGATAGCGCCGCTCAACCGATTCATAACTAATTTTGCCTTCAACTTCCTTATAAATCTTCGCTTTACCCCGTTCTAAATAACGGGCAAAAGGCACTAAGCTAAAGCTCACTTGCTCTTGAATAGTCGAATATCCCGCTTGGAATTCACTCTGATTCACCTTAGTGGCGATTTTATAGTGCAGAATTTCCGCATCGACCTTATTTTGGCTATGTCTGTGCTTTAGAATGTCACTGACTTTTTCGGGTAGATCTTGCTGACGCATAAACTCAAGCCATACCAACTGCTTAGCGATAACCGCCTGACTCGTAGTATCCCGTAAAATGCGGCTCCAACGTGGTCGACCCCGCTGAATAAATCGCCACATGGCATTGCGCACATCGTCCTTAAAGATTTCCCTGAAACCGTAGATCACGGCTAAGGTCAGCACTAGCGCAATAGTAAAACCACTAAAGGCGCCCTGCGCTTGAATTATCAACGCAGACACCACCAACATCACTAACGCGGTTGCCAGTCCTGTCGTAAACTTTTTAAGGCCAATCCCTAAAGGCTTTAACTCTTCTTTGAGTACCACACCTTGTTGGATTAAACGGCGCAACAACAACATCTTGTTAGAGATACGGTTAGGATCTTGCTTAGTTTGCGCTGAGTTGTACTTATGCTCATCACGATAGGCACATTCATTACGGCAGAGCGTGAGTACCCGCTCTAAAATATCGTTGAAATCACTGGTACGAGTGGCATAAGCGAGCACTTTGAGTAACTGCTGCTCACAAAACCAAGACAAGTAGTTATCAGCATTTTCAAAGTAAGATTTCCATTTGGGATCACCCGGTTCGTTACGACGAAACTTTTTCAGCAACTGGGCAATTTGTTCGCGTAATTCGTCGAGGGCAAAATAAAAATGGGTTACATCTGTGATTTGATTGAGTTCTTTAACATCGTTTTCAACCGCAACCGCAAACTGATAGGCGAAGAGATTTAGGTACAATCTGAATTCTTCAACAGTACGGCGATTTAAACTGGCAAAACGCCCCTGCACCAGAGGTAAGTGCAAGCCTTCTGAATAGTATGAGCGACGTCCAACTATTGAGCTGTAGTAGTACTCTTCTTCATTGAGCGTGCGCGAGCCTATGCCCATTTCCTTAGGTAAAAAGAAATAGAGATCAAGCTGACGATTATCGCCCTTTTCCATCTGATGGCTGAACTTAATCGACAGGGATTCTTCTTGCTTTACACGTATCTTAGACACAACACCCTTTTCATGAATCCCTCACTGGAGACTCACCACAGTAATCACAAATCAATGAGCACTAATCTTAACTGAAATAAACTCAAATTCACTGATTAAATTCGACTATTTACGATTCTGCATCCACAAATGGTATTGCTAGGCTGAAAAAGGACCACGGCATAATCTTTGGTGTCATCCATATCTAACACCTCGATACTGAGATTGTGCATTTCCGAGTCATTAAAATGTAAGCTGCTGATATAGGATAGATATTTCATATGTTCTGGCCAATTTTTTTGCTTTTCAATTTCAGATTCCGTTTTCGTTTTAACGGTAACTTTATAGGTCATGCTATTGGCCTCAATACTGTCGACTTTGCCTTGCATTAAAATATTGCCCGCACTCGTACCGTCAATATTAAAGTAACGATAATTGATCTGCGTATTGTCAGCGGCAATCAAAACATCCACGAGTAGGTAAAATTTACCGTCACTGCTAACACTCGAGCTGCCGCTGGGATTGGCACTAGAATGGCGGTCGAATAATTCAGAGCTGCAATTTAAAATCATCGTCTGATTGGTAGCCGACTGTTTGTATATAACACCGCAGGCCATAATCAATGCCGACAAGATAACAATATTAATCGTCCACTTTAGCCATTTAGCCACAGATATTAACCTCCTGCAGCCAAGCAGCATCGATAAAGGTTTTCGGTCGAGTGAAATCACTGATTTTAATATTACGGATCACTGACTGACCGAGTTTTTCGCCTCGAAAAGTAATATTAAGCACTTGTTTATCATGGGACAAAGATGCATAAACATCAGCCCAATCACTTTGACCGCAGGCGATTAATCCTGCACTTAAGCGCTCACCTAATTCGAAGAGTAAGGTGTTATTAGTATTGGAATCAGCAAATAAGTGTAATCGTACTTGCTGGCCTGAAGCCAAAGGTAATATTGAGGTCATAAGTGCTTGGGTTGGCTTGCTGTGATCCGTATGATTCAAATAAAACACCGAAAACGCTAACATAAACCCGAATAACACTAAGGCACTCCACAAAGGCACTGTGTGCAATCTGAGGTAATTAACACCTCTAAACTCAGTCCCATTAGATGGTTGGAGTAAATAACCTTGGCCTTTCACGGTTTCAATCAAGCCCTCATATTGAGGTCCAAGAAAGCTGCGAAGCATAAAAACAGCACGGGCCACAGAGGTATCAGTTAGCGGCGGATGTCTTCCATCCCCCGTCTTCAGCATATGCTTAGAAACCAACTTACCTTGATGCTCAACAAGCAAATTAAGCACTTGTAACTCGGCTCGAGGAAGATGCCAAGATTCATCGCGAGACAACTCAATCAATATGCCTCGTTCCCGATCAAACCTGCAGTCTCCCAATTGCATCAACATCCACTCAACTCCATAAAAACACAAAGTTAAGTCTATGCAAACTAACTAATGATTAATGTGATCTTGCTAACCCAAGTCAGCAAATAGTTAATTTTCGTGAGACGACCCCCAAGTTCAGCGCTATTAGGCAAAAACATGCGTTAACTCACAGGAATAAATGCCATTTAGCACATGGAAAATTCGGCATAAATTAACATAAATATAATAAATATCGGGACGATGAACACCTTGCAATCTATTTAGTTAATTAAAATGCATAATTTAAGTCGGTTAATTCTATTTTAGTAACGCTATTTACCGCTCATGTAAAAGGCAAATATCCTCCGGCGTAAATCACAATATTTATCTCAAGCATGCTTAGAATTTACGTCATCAATTTATCTTTAGCATTTGATAAATAGAAGTAATCCTACATAGAGGAAATACATAATGAGCATAAATAGACGTCAAGCATTAACCCGTATTATTGGTATTAGCACCGCTGCGGCAGGTGCAACACTCATGGGAACATCGGTTCTCGCGGCAACGAATGCCGATGGTCAATATCAATTAGCGATTGGTGAGAAACTTAAATACGTTCCACTTGATGCAATGGCAACAGCAAAACTGGCCTATGAAACGGGTGGTGGTTGTATGCACCAAGTTTTTCATGCCGTTGTGACTATGCTAGCCCAATCTAATAGTGCCGATGCAGACAAGTTCAAAACAATCCCAACGGCATTAGCCGCCTATGGTTTTGCAGGGGTAACGGGTCAAGGCACGCTCTGCGGTAATCTTAATGCGATAGGCATGTTAGTGAATATTTTAGATGACATTAATGGTCACAATAACGCCGTGATAGCCAATACCTTCCGCTACTACGAAAATACAACGCTCCCTTTATCTTCACCTGAATTTGTTACTGGTATTGGCTCGACAGCAGAAAAAACGGCTCTTGTGGGCAGTTCATCAAAAGCTAAGAGCGTGTTATGCCACTCATCTATCAGTAACTGGTCAAAGGCTTCTGGCTTACCATTCGCGAAAAAAGGTGAACGCTGTTACCGCTTATCCGCGTCTATGGCTTATTACTTAGTCGATGTATTAAATCGTGCCTATCAAGGGGAGAATATCGGCGCCCTTGTTGGTAGTAAACCAACACCAGATGCACAAGATTGCCAAACTTGTCACGGTAGCACTAGCACACTAGGCTCAGCGGCAAGTGTAAAAACAGACATGGAATGCACCACTTGCCATACAGGGCATTTCAATTAAGGAGACTGTGATGAAATACCCATTACTCACATTGACCCTCGCGACATTAATGCTCGTAGGATGTGGCAGTGACAGCAATAACACTGAGCCTGAAACGCCGCAGCCACCTCCCGTCGAAAATGCAGTAAACATTGATGAAGCAACGCAAATAAATCTCAAGCTTGAGCAATTTGACTCGAGTACAGGGACAATTCAATTTTCACTGACGGATGCGCAACAAGAAGCGATCACTGCGGCAAAAACCTATGATATTTACTATTTTGGGTTCCCCGACAAAGCCAAGGAATCCTCGAATCCGAAGGCATGGAAACACTGGCATGTTACCCAAAATTATCGTTGCCAAAGTCTTGGGGAATGCAGTGGTAAATTAACCGAAGTCACAAGCGGTCAATATCAATTTGAGATAGCAGGCTTAGATTGGGCTCAGCAGGATCCAAGTGGTTCAGTGGCACAAATTAAAGTCGCGATTCAGATCTACGGCGCAAAAGCCAATAACGAGCTGGATTTAATTCAAGTGCTACCGCAATAATCCTTCCAATGACATATCCAAACAAATAGAGGCATCCATCGGATGCCTCTATTTTATTCATTGATATCTAGACGTTATGCGATTGAATTTTGTTAGATCGATGTTGTTCGCTAAATAATTCGCAATATTATCCGCTACAAAACGACTCACAAACACCAATACAGCCCAAAAGGTGAATGAGCAGTACTTTTATTTAGAACATCGCAGCATTGAGCCACATATGTACTAAAATGCTCGCGATATAACCCAGCGCAATGACAGGTGTCCAACGCAAATGGGCACCAAAGGTGTAAATCCCCCTAGCTTGTCCCATCAAGGCAACCCCTGCAGCACTGCCAATTGACAATAAACTGCCCCCAACTCCTGCGGTTAACGTTACCAGTAACCATTGGCCTAAGGCCATCTCAGGGTTCATCGTCAACACAGCAAACATCACCGGAATATTATCAACAACAGAAGACAACAGACCGATAGCCACGTTGGCATAAGTCGTATCCCAATTGGAATACAAAGCCTCAGATACTAAGCTCAAGTACCCCATAAAGCCAAGGCCACCCACACATAGCACTACACCATAAAAGAACAACAGGGTATCCCATTCAGCTCGGGAGATCCTGCTAAACACATCGAAGGGCACCACACTACCAAGCTGCTGAAGACGCTGCTCGTCCTGACGCAATTCAGCCTTTGCACGTTCGCGGGCAACGGAACGATTGAAGGTTTTACGCAGATAAAAACCAAAGAATTGTAAGAAACCTAATCCCGTCATCATACCCAATACAGGCGGCATACCTAAGAAGGAATGAGCACACACTGCCGTAGCGATTGTGAGTAAAAACAACGCAACAATTCGCTTAGCACCCGGCTTAGTATAAACATGCTCTTTTTCTGGCTCTGGCACGAAATGTGGGATAAACACACTCATAATGGCAGCGGGTAATGCAAAGTTCACTAAAGCAGGAATAAACAGATGGAAGAAATCGCTAAAGTGCACTAATCCTTTTTGCCACACCATTAAGGTCGTGATATCACCAAACGGGCTAAACGCGCCACCCGCATTAGCCGCAACAACAATGTTGATACAGGCTAGGGTGATAAACTTGCGTTGCCCTGCCCCCACCTTCATCACCACGGCACACATCAATAGCGCAGTCGTTAAATTATCAGCCACGGGTGAGATAAAGAACGCCATAAACCCTGTCAACCAAAATACGGTTCTTAGACTAAACCCACGGCCGACAAGCCAACCACGAATGGCATCAAACAAATTTCGCTCTTCCATAGCATTGATATAAGTCATCGCCACGAGTAAGAAGAGTAGAAGCTCAGCATATTCAAGCAAGTTATGTTTGAATGCAGTTTCCGACACTTCAGACATACCATTTTGTACATACACAAAACCTATCATGCCCCAGATAATCCCTGCCGCGACCAGCACAGGTTTCGACTTGCGTAAATGTAACGACTCCTCAGCCATCACCATTATGTATGCAAGTACAAACACAAAGACGGCAACATAACCCACACTCGAGGCGGTTAAATTAAGCCGTTCTATCCCTTCTGTCATAGCCCATGCTGCAGGTGAGAATCCGCTCAATATTGCAACGCAGAATAGACTCCATAACGCCATTCCACTGCCTTTAAACAACCGCTGTAATTTCATTAAAGTTCATCTCTACGTAGGAAATTAGTCGAAAATTACCATAGCTTCGGCATAGTAAATGTTGATAAAACGCAACTTTCTATGCATTACCCTATAACCAAAGGCATTTAAAACATTAATTTTTGTATAACTACAGCGATAACTAATAAAGAAACATTTAACTTAGTCTAAAAAGAGCCAATAAAAAAGCACCTCAAAGGTGCTTTTTAGTTTCTAATCAGCGTCACAGCATTAGAAGGAATATAACAAGGTCATATTGGTTTCTGTATCTGTACTTTTCTTATTATCCAACGGCTCGCTGTTGTAACGCACAATAATGGCAAACTTCATTGCTAATGCGCCGATAATATTCGCCGTTAACGAAGTTTCAGAACGGGCATCGAGCTTATCACCGTAATCGGCAACGAAACGTTGTTGGAATTTAGAGGTGTCAGTGATTTCGGTTTCAAAGTTGATCACACCGTGAGCAACGACGCTGTCATTGGTGTCATGGCCTTCGATAAGTGCTTGCTCTGTATCAAGACGCTGATAGATATAACCTGGACCGACTTCGACATCTAAAAAGGTCTTACTAGTATCATAGAATCTATAACCATAACCCGCGGCGCCAGATAGCGTGTAATCATAACCTGTGAACGGATCAACTTCATAATTACCATTAGCAAACAAGTAGCTACGATCTGTCATCTTGTAGTTACCTTGTGCGCCCGCTAAATAGCGTTTCGCGGTAACAGAACCTGTATCCTCTTTATATAAACCTTCGAGTAAGTACTGATTCTCCCAATCGCCAAGCTCATGCTTAAGATTTAAACGTCCTTTGAATGATGAGGTTTCAGTGTTACCTGTGGTTAAGGTTGCACCAAGCTCAGCTTCACCTGCGAATGTCTCATCGCCTTTTACAAAATCGGCCCCAGCTGTCGCCATAAAAGGTGCAGTCATTAATAGTGCTGCGGTCAGTACTTTCTTCATGTTTATCCGTTCCTGTTCCGTTAAATCCAATCCCTATAAATATCTGTTCGTCCCAGCGATGCTGAATAAGCACATATTAATAAGGGTTAGTATTTTCCCCTGAAAATCTGCGCGATATTAACATTTACGATTAAAAAATGAAAATTGCAGCTATTTTAAGTATAAAAAAACCCGCTTTAGCGGGTTTTTATCTCAGCGATAACGCTTACATATTGATCTTAGGATCTAACGCGCCAGACTGATACGCTTTATACATTGCTTGTAAAGACAATGGCTTAATCTTAGATGCTTGACCTGCACAGCCGAAAGCTTCATAGCGAACCGTACAGATATCGGCCATGGCTTCCATTGATGCTTTCAGGAATTTACGTGGATCAAATTCACTTGGGTGTTCAGCTAAGAATTTACGAACGGCACCCGTTGATGCTAAACGTAAGTCGGTATCAATGTTGACTTTACGTACACCGTGTTTGATACCTTCTACAATTTCTTCTAATGGCACACCGTAGGTTTCTGGGATCTGACCACCATATTGGTTGATGATCTTTAGCCACTCTTGTGGCACAGAAGATGACCCGTGCATCACTAAGTGAGTGTTAGGAATACGCGCATGAATTTCTTTGATGCGGTCGATACGCAGTACATCGCCTGTCGGTTTACGACTGAACTTATATGCACCATGGCTAGTACCGATAGCAATAGCGAGTGCATCAACATGGGTATCGGCAACGAAACGCGCCGCTTCTTCAGGGCTAGTCAGCATTTGATCGTGACTTAAAATACCTGATGCACCAACACCATCTTCTTCGCCAGCTTGGCCAGTTTCTAAGCTGCCTAAACAGCCGATTTCACCTTCAACTGACACACCACACGCATGGGCAAATGCCACTGTACGACGGGTAACATCAACGTTGTACTCGTACGATGCAGGCGTTTTGCCGTCAGCCATCAAAGAGCCGTCCATCATGACTGATGACATGCCTAATTGGATAGAACGCTGACAAATATCAGGATCGGTACCGTGGTCTTGGTGAATACACACTGGAATATCTGGGTACTGCTCAAGAGCCGCTGCCATCAAATATTTTAAGAACTGTGGGCGAGCGTATTTACGCGCGCCAGCAGAAGCTTGCACTATCACAGGGCTGTCTGTTGCTTCAGCGGCCTGCATGATGGCACGCATCTGCTCTAAGTTGTTAACGTTGAACGCAGGCACACCGTATCCATGTTCTGCCGCGTGGTCGAGTAGTTGTCGTAGGGAAATTAACGCCATTTTTTAACTCCAATAATAGGGTGACTGTCACATTCTGCAACGCTTGGTCACCGAGGTCACTATCGTTTGGATGGATTTTTATACCCGTATTCAGCTAGATACCTTAAACAAGCACCTAAAATAAGTACCTGAAATAAATATCTAAAATAAACACGGGCGGTTTTTTTATAATTCTTTTATTTATTATCAAGCTTTGATGTTATCAGAGCTTATCGCGGCGTCTTATGCGCCGCGTATTTTAAAACTTGATGATTAAGCGCCGCGCTTTTCTAACATAGCCACAGCCGGTAACTCTTTACCTTCGAGGAACTCGAGGAAAGCGCCGCCGCCAGTCGAAATGTAAGACACTTTATCGGCAATACCGTACTTATCAACCGCAGCCAAAGTGTCACCACCGCCTGCGATAGAGAAGGCTTTTGAATCGGCAATCGCTTGGGCGATACGTTTAGTACCTTCACCAAATTGGTCGAATTCGAACACGCCCACAGGGCCGTTCCACACGATAGTGCCTGCAGATTCGATGATTTTAGCCAGTGCTTCAGCGCTATCTGGACCAATATCAAAAATCATTTCGCCATCAGCGACTTCGCTAACTGATTTTAAGGTTGCCGCAGCCGTTGGGCTAAACTCGCCTGCCACGACTACATCTGTCGGCACAGGAATATCGGCGCCACGGCTCTTAGCATTGGCCACTAAACGCTTAGCTTCGTCGATCAAATCCGCTTCATACAGTGATTTACCGACATTGTAACCCGCCGCCGCGATGAAAGTATTGGCAATACCGCCGCCAACCACTAGCTGATCAACGATACCTGAAAGGCTTTCTAGCACAGTCAGCTTAGTTGACACTTTAGAGCCACCGACAATCGCCACCATAGGACGCGCTGGATTATCTAATGCCTTGCCTAAGGCATCTAATTCTTGCGCCAGTAATGGACCGGCACAGGCGATGGGGGCAAACATGCCAACGCCGTGGGTCGATGCTTGGGCGCGGTGTGCAGTACCAAAAGCGTCCATAACATAGACATCACACAGCGCGGCCATTTTTTTCGATAAGGCTTCGTTGTTCTTGCCTTCGCCTACGTTGAAACGCACGTTTTCGAACACAACCACTTCACCGACGGCAACGTCGACGCCGTCTAAATAATCCGTCGCTAAACGCACAGGACACGACAAGGCTTTAGCCAAGTAGTCAACCACAGGTTGCATAGAATATTCGGGATTGTATTCACCTTCGGTCGGACGACCTAAGTGCGACATCACCATCACAGCGGCACCTTTAGCAAGGGCCAACTCGATAGTTGGTAGAGAGGCGCGCAGACGTGCATCACTGGTGACGACGCCGTTGCTGACAGGCACATTGAGATCTTCACGGATAAGCACGCGCTTACCTTGTAGATCCAAATCTGACATATTGATAATTGCCATAGTAACGCTTCCTTTTATAATCAAAAAACAAACTGGTTTCACACATGGCCGGTATCAGTTTACTGCCGCTAGGCGCTCGACATCCCGTCGAATTGGCATATAACTGAGTGACCCACCGGTGAATAATCTACTTTTTATCAGCCTCGCTTGGCTGCGATCATCGCCAAACTCGTATCTAACATACGATTGGCAAAACCCCACTCGTTATCGCACCACAACAACAGCTTCACCAGCTGACCGGCGCTGACACGGGTCTGGGTACCGTCAACAATACTGGAGCGCGGATCATGGTTGAAATCACATGAAACCAAGGGCTCATCAGTATAACCCAAAATACCGTTAAATCGCCCATTGGCGGCCGATTCCAGCACCTGGTTTACAGTGGCAATATCGACGGTTTTCTCAAGCGTCACAGACAAATCGATCGCCGTCACGTTGATGGTGGGCACGCGCACCGAAATCGCTTCAAACTTATCTTTCATGTGCGGCAAAATCCGCTCAATACCACGGGCAAGCTTAGTGTCTACAGGGATAATCGATTGGCCGGCGGCGCGGGTACGACGCAAATCATCATGATAAGCATCAATCACTTGCTGATCGTTCATCGCCGAATGGATAGTGGTAATCGCACCGCTTTTAACGCCGAAATGGCGATCGAGCACGTCGATCACAGGCACGATACAGTTAGTCGTACAAGAAGCGTTGGAAACGACTGTGTGTTCGGCGCGGAGTAAATCGTGGTTTACACCATAGACAATCGTGCCATCGACATCGGCTGAGGATGGATGACTTATCAGCACTTGTTTAGCGCCGGCGTGAATATGGGCTTCGCAGCTTTGACGATCGACTAATACGCCTGTGGCTTCATAGACAATGTCGATGTCCATCTCGTGCCAAGGGAGTTTTGCCGGATCGGGCTCGTGGAGGATTTTTATCGCATCGTCGCCAATCAGCATATGATCATCAACAAGCTTCACTTTATGCGCAAACCGACCGTGGGTGGTGTCGTACTGTGTCAGATGAATAATGGCTTCAGGTTTAGCTAATTCATTAATCGCGACAATCTGCATTTGCTGCCGTTTTCCAGACTCATATAAAGCTCGGAGAATAGAGCGGCCGATACGGCCATAACCATTGATAGCGACTCGGATCATTGAGGTCTCAATTTCCTCTTAATACAAAAACGGCCTGCAAACGATTGCAGGCCGCATTATACAGATTAACACTTAAAAAGTTTAACCTTTTGTATTGAATCTAATCCCTTGAGCGATTAGCCCAATGATTTTGCAGCATTCAGCACATTTTCAACGGTGAAACCGAAGTGATTCAATAGCACGTTACCCGGCGCAGACTCACCAAATGTGGTCATGCCCACAACTGTGCCTTCAAACCCGACGTACTTGTACCAGAAATCGGTATGCGCCGCTTCAATAGCCACACGTTTAGTCACTGCACGTGGTAATACAGATTCTTTATACGCGGCATCTTGCTTATCGAACTCAGTTGTCGATGGCATAGAGACCACGCGAACTTGTTTACCTTGCTCAGTCAGTGCAGCGGCTGCATCCATTGCCAATTGTACTTCGCTACCAGTTGCGATCAGGATCAGTTCTGGTGTACCCGCACAGTCTTGCAGTACATAAGCACCTTTAGCCACGTTGGCTAATTGCTCAGCGGTACGCGCTTGAGCTTTCAGGTTTTGACGGCTGAAGATCAGTGACGTAGGTGCATTACGGCGCTCAATCGCAGCTTTCCAAGAAACTGCCGTTTCTGCCGCATCACATGGACGCCATACGGCCATATTTGGCGTCATACGCAGGTTAGCTAGTTGCTCAACTGGCTGATGTGTTGGACCATCTTCACCTTGACCGATAGAGTCATGGGTATAAACGAAGATGTTTTGAATGCCCATCAGCGCCGACATACGAACTGCGTTACGAGCATATTCCATGAACATCATGAACGTTGCGCCGTAATTGATGAAACCACCATGCAGCGAAGCACCGTTCATAATGCCGCTCATGCCGAATTCACGCACGCCGTAGTAAATGTAGTTACCAGCTGGATCGTCTTGAATACCTTTAGAACCTGACCACAGTGTCAAGTTAGAACCCGCTAAATCAGCAGAGCCGCCTAACAGTTCAGGCAACATAGCGCCAAATGCACCGATAGCATTTTGTGAGGCTTTACGGCTCGCAATACCTTCGGCTTTGTCCTGTGATGCTTGCACGAATGCCTGCGCTTTTTCTTCGAAATCGGCCGGTAATTCACCTTTCAGAACGCGACGCTCATATTCAGCAGCCAGTTCTGGGTGAGCAGCGCGATATGCTGCAAACTTCTCGTTCCACGCTGCTTCACGGGCCGCACCGGCTTCTTTGGCATCCCAACCGGCATAAACATCGCTTGGGATTTCAAATGGTGCATGTGGCCAGCCAAGGAATTCACGGGCGGCTGCAATTTCTGCATCGCCTAGTGGCGCGCCGTGACAATCGTGGCTGCCAGATTTGTTGGGTGAACCAAAACCGATAATGGTTTTGCAGCAAATCATTGTTGGTTTATCGGTAACGGCTTTAGCCGCTTCGATAGCAGCACGGATTGCCGCGCTATCGTGACCGTCAACACCCGCAATGACATGCCAGCCGTAAGCTTCAAAACGTTTTGGCGTATCATCGGTGAACCAGCCTTCAACATGGCCATCGATAGAAATACCGTTGTCATCCCAAAATGCGACTAGTTTACCTAAACCTAAAGTACCGGCTAATGAACAGGCTTCGTGGGAAATACCTTCCATCAAACAGCCATCGCCGAGGAAGCAGTAAGTGTAGTGATCAACGATATCGTGACCATCACGGTTAAACTGTGCCGCTAAGGTTTTCTCAGCAATCGCCATACCGACAGCGTTGCTGATGCCCGCACCGAGTGGACCCGTTGTGGTTTCAACACCTGGGGTGTAACCGTATTCTGGGTGACCCGGTGTTTTAGAATGCAATTGACGGAACTGTTTTAGCTCTTCAATTGGTAATTCATAACCAGTCAGGTGAAGTAAAGAGTAAATCAGCATTGAACCGTGACCGTTGGAGAGGATAAAACGATCTCTATCTACCCATTTCGGATTGTTCGGGTTGTGCTTAAGGAAATCATTCCACAGCACTTCAGCAATATCTGCCATACCCATTGGGGCGCCGGGATGGCCTGAATTTGCTTTTTGAACTGCATCCATACTTAACGCACGGATTGCGTTTGCGAGTACTTTACGGGAAGACATGCTCTCTCCTGCTTGTTTGTGGGGTCTAGCGGGCAATTTGGATGCATATTTTCCCCTACATGCCAGTGTGACGCAAACTAAAATTACCATTCACTCAGCAAAAGATGGCCGAATATATACCCAAACAACTTGAAGATACAGGATTCAGGTCGCTTGGGTATACAAGTCGCAGAAACAAGCCAGTCACTTTGCTGGCGTTTACTTGGGAGGGCATAGCAAGGATCACTTGTAATGGAGAAATAAATTTCTCAAAAACATAGTAAACTTAATGCTATGAAATATAAGTAAAATAACCTATTTATGACAGAGCGTAGTCGTTTTCAGGTCACAATCTGAGAGGATTTTTTATTATCGGGGGTGATCGGCAATCGGATTTAAACTAAAATAGCCGTCTAGATGTAGATGCTTCTACACGTTTGAATGCTAACGACGAGATTTTCCTACTATGGCAAAGCACTTGTTTACTTCTGAGTCGGTCTCAGAAGGTCATCCCGATAAGATTGCAGATCAGATTTCTGATGCTGTGCTAGATGCAATTCTGGCTCAAGATCCAAAAGCACGCGTAGCGTGTGAAACTTATGTCAAAACCGGCATGGTATTAGTGGGTGGTGAAGTCACTACCTCTGCCTGGGTTGATATTGAAGAAATCACCCGTAAAACGGTGCGTGAAATTGGTTATACCCATTCAGATATGGGGTTTGATGCAGACTCGTGCGCAGTATTAAACGCCATTGGTAAGCAATCACCCGACATTAATCAAGGTGTAGACCGCGCAGACCCTGCAGAGCAAGGTGCTGGCGATCAAGGGTTAATGTTTGGCTATGCCAACAACGAAACCGACATTCTGATGCCTGCACCTATCACCTATGCTCACGCATTAGTGAAACGTCAGTCTGAAGTGCGTAAAAATGGCACGCTACCTTGGTTACGCCCAGATGCGAAAAGCCAAGTCACTTTTGCCTATGATGATGGCAAAATTGTCGGTATCGATGCAGTTGTGTTGTCGACTCAACACAGAGATGACGTTTCACAAGCCGATTTAATTGAAGGCGTGATGGAAACCATTATCAAGCCTGTATTACCGGCTCAATGGTTAAACAAAGATACTAAGTTCTTTATCAACCCAACTGGCCGTTTTGTTATCGGTGGTCCAGTAGGCGATTGCGGCTTAACGGGTCGTAAGATCATCGTTGACACCTACGGCGGCATGGCCCGTCATGGTGGTGGCGCATTCTCTGGTAAAGATCCATCAAAAGTGGACCGTAGCGCAGCATACGCTGCCCGTTATGTGGCAAAAAACATAGTTGCAGCAGGTCTTGCTGATCGCTGTGAAATCCAAGTGTCTTACGCTATTGGTGTGGCAGAGCCTACCTCTATCAGCATCGAGACCTTCGGTACCGGTAAAGTATCTGAAGAAGTGCTGATCAAGTTAGTACGTCAACACTTTGAACTGCGCCCATACGGTTTAACGGCCATGCTAGATTTAGCACGTCCAATTTATCAAGCGACCGCCGCTTATGGTCACTTTGGTCGCAGCGAATTCCCATGGGAAGCGACTGATAAAGCCGAAATATTACGTGCTGACGCGGGTCTATAGTCTTAATTCATTTCAATTTTTACACTTAAGACCCATAAAAAAACCGCTACCCAGCGGTTTTTTTATGTCTGTCATTTAGTTAGATTAATAGTGCTAAGACAAATATGGCAAGATAAAAAGCAGCATATACACAGACCATTAGAGTGCACAGACCCCATGACCGATAACGCCATCTTATTACAGCAACTTCAATCTTGTGCATGGGCAGCCAACGTAGGTCTGCCAGAGGAAACAGCAAAGACATACGGTACATTAGAGGAGATCGCCGCTTTTCTTGAATCCGATCCTGAAGCCTTTTTTGAAACACCTTACGAAATCCACTATGAAAGCCTGTGTGTAACAGATCATGACTTGGCAAATTCGTTAAAAACAAAGGCAGTAGTAAATGATGTGCATGCTTGGATTTCTGACAGCGAAGTCGATGAAATTGCTAAGTCAGCTTACCTCTCCACTTGGAAAATTATTCCCGTTGCAGAAATATGCGCGCTGACATCCGATGACGCTAATACGCTCGCAACACTGCTCCTAGCTGACGTTAAACTTTCAGCCTTTACGAGTGAACGCCTATTTTGGTATCTCTGTGGAAGAATCCCCTTTGGTTATATTGGTACTTACCCAAACGGGCAATGGCTGATTCTTTAGGCTTATACGCTAGCACCTTTAATTTTTCTGACTTCATCTAGGTTCTATTGAGCTTTCGAGAATAATTTTTAGATAGCATGCCAATACTGATTGTTAACCAATGCACGCAGGGAAACGCTTTTTCATTTAATAAACAGCACAGGCCATGTTTATGATAAACCTGAACATAGATAAACATTCGAAGGCATTCTTTACCACCTTCTAACAGGTATCCCTTGGCAAGATTTACCCAAAGAGTTGAGCCATTGGAGTACAGTCTTTAGACGGTTTTATTTATAGTCTAAAAAGACATTCAGGCCTATTTATTCAAAGCTTTAGCGAAAATGGCCGACACGGAATGGGTCTTTATTGATGGCTCGATAGTGCGGACTCTCCAGCACAGTGCAGGTGCACTGAGTAATGAGTAATGAGTAATGAGTAATGAGAGTTACCCTATTGTTTAATTGATAGTGGATACCTTTATCAAACGGGTAACTCTCAGTTTTATCTATCGCCCATGAATATCAAATAATGACTAATGCACAGAGTATTAGTTTAAAAACGTACATTCATACCAACCCAGAAGTTACGGGCCTTATCTTTGTTATTGAAATCATCAACGTAAGATGCTGTGTATCCGTTTTGGCCATTGTCGTCAGAGACACAAGTGGTGCTAGTGTCACTACATTCGGTGAAGACAATATCGTATGAAGTAAAATCTTTATCAAACAAGTTATTTACTCGCATGTTGAAGGTGACAAACTCACTCGCCTGATAAGAACCACCAAGATGGAACACGTTATAACCCTTATAGTAGAGTGCAGCATCATTAATGATATCCCAAGAGCGATAACGTTTAGCACGGTATTCAGAGGTCAAGAATACGTTAAATGAGTCGGTCAACTCCCATTTTAATGTCGCGTTTGCCATATGCTTGGCACTGTTGCCGAGTGGACGGCCTTGCTCTGCACCGCTTTTCTGCTCGCTATCTGTGTAGGTATAATTAGCATTTAACGTTAAGGCATCTAGAATTTCCCAACGTCCCGCGAGCTCAGCACCTTGAATAGTAACTTTATCTATGTTGACTGTTTTGCTACTGACTGCATAACCTAAATCAGCATATTCACCCGCATCGGAACATTCTATGCTCGTACCTTTACCACAGGGTTGTGAAGCAATCTTATCGTCAAAGTCATTTTTAAAGATAGTGACGTTAAAATTATGGCCATCGGGATGAGACCAATACAAGGCGACTTCGCTGGACACACTGGTTTCAGCTTCGAGATCTGGGTTACCAAATTGCGGTGAGGTTCCTTGGCCACCAAAGCCAACGACACCATCATACAATTGTGTGGTTTTAGGTGTTTTAAAACCTGTGCTCACCCCACCTTTTACTGTCCACTCATTATTAATGGTGTAAACACCGTATAGACGTGGGCTGAGTTGGTTGCCAAATATTTCATGATCATCATGACGTAAACCCGCAGTAACAGATAAATCAGAGGTCATGCTCCAGGTATCTTCAGCAAAAACAGACCACATATTGTGTTCTTGTACTGCGCCAGGCGTACCTTCTTCCATACCAAATACACCGTCTTTCAACTCACCACGAATCACCTGCGCACCCGTCACTGCGACATGATTTCCTGCAGCTTCAAATGGAATATCGAGTTTCATATCAAGCGTATATTGATTACTTGCCATTTCGCGTTTAGGTCTAGGCAGGAAAGTGGATTCAGCAATCGCTTTACGTTCGGCTTCAGTCATGCCGGTGTAATCCCCTTTACCATCAATCATCTGCAGTAGTAATACTCGTTCAGCAGTGGTAAATGGCAGTGTGCGGCCATTATTTTGTGTGTCTACATAGGATAGTGACACAAAGCTTGTACCAAAATCCCAAGCACCTTCATGCGTTAACGCCCAAGCATCACGGGTAAATTTTTGAGTCTCGCTGTAACCCGCTCGCGGATTTGATCGTCTTGCCCATTCACCACCGCTGGCTAGACAAGCAGCCTCACGGGAACCTACACCGCCTTTGCAGAAGTTACTGGCAATCCAGAGACTATCGATATTATCAACAGTACCAAGCGGATACTCTCGTTCACCGTTATCATTGATCAGTGGCGTATTATCATAATCTTGAGATGAGGAATCTAAATCAAACCAAATTTTGTGATGTTCATTTAGTGTCCAACTTAAACTCCCACCTAACATATGATTTTCGTTATCGACGGTTTTACCGCCACCACCAAAACCGAGTGAACGAGTGCGTACTTCTCCATTAGGATAATCTACTGGTGCGTACTCTGGTGTTGACCCCATTCGATCATAAATACTGCCATGAATCGATAACCCAAGAACGCCTTTAATGAGGGGACCCATCACGCTGAAATCGGTAGTGATATCTTCGCCATAGGCATCATTGGTTTGATGAGTTCGGCTGTGAGTGATAGAGCCAGACCATTCGTCGCCCACTTTTTTAGTGATGATGTTCACCACACCACCTAAAGCATCTGCACCGTATAACGTTGATGCTGGCCCACGAATAACTTCAATTCGATCAATAGCATCAAGTGGTGGTACATGACCAAATTGATTGCCACCAAAACTGTTTGGATAAATATCACCATGGTTATTCTGACGCTTACCATCGACAAGGATTAAGGTATAGTCAGATCCCATACCGCGTAGACTGATGGTACCTTGCCCTGTTTTATCACGGGTTTCACCAATATCAACCCCTTCCAAGTCACGCACTGCATCTAGGAGAGTGGTATAAGGTTTTATCATCAAATCTTCTTGGGTGATAACAGAAATACTGGCAGGTGCATCAACCAATTTCTGTTCATATCCAGAGGCAGTAACAACCATAACTTCCATTTTTCTGTCGGGAGCCTCTTCGGCTTGGACAAAATTACCCGCAAATACAGCGGTAATGGCAACTGCCAAGCAAGTTTGACGAAATAACATAAACCTCTCCTGTTTAGTAAACTTAGTTTACAAATGTAACCCACAAATGATTTCGCGAATGATAATGATTAACATTAGTGAGATCAATCAAAAGTTGAATACAACAGAAATAACATTTACGTTTATAAAGTAATCACATTCAAGAAAGAGTTTTTGACATGAAATTTGAAGTTATTCATGAAGAAAATAACGCGATTGTGGATGCGCTGGTAGACGGCGTTAGGCAATTTAATGCTGGGCTATTAGGACCTGAGAAATCAGTGCCTTTGACTGTCATAGCACGTGATGAAGCTGGCAAGTTGATTGGTGGTGTGGGTGGCCGGACTATCTATAAAAACTTCTTAATCAATGTTGTCTGGGTTGATGACCAAACCAGAGGCACAGGACTTGGGTGCAAACTCATGGCGCTTGCCGAAGCTGAGGCAAAAGAACGGGGTTGCTTGGTAGCTCAAGTAGATACCTTATCGATTCAAGCCCCTGTATTTTATGAAAAACAAGGGTTTGAGATCATAGGCACAGTCACCACTCCCCCTCAGCGCATCTTTCTGATGAAGAAGTATTGATCAAAAAAGCGATTGAGAAGCTGGCTGAATAAGCGCCCTTAGCAATGGTCGAAATGGGCGTTTTGCATGCAGAGTAGACCGATCTGCTCTTGGGATAAAATAGCGCATTCTAACGCGCTCTTGGAGTTTACACGGCTAAGTTCCTTATCGGTCAGTTGCGTTATCGTCGCAGAATAGGCATTGATTCGGCCACAATCGAGCCAAATATCTCCCACTTGTACCCAATAATGTTGCAATGCCCCTAAGTCAGATAAAAACTCGACTTCAAATCCCCTCGCCTCATACTCATGGTGAGCGCATTCAGATAAGACTAACCTCAAGCTGTCCCAAGCCGATAAATTGACCTTGGCATAAGTCGCTAATAATGATTCAACAAATTGCACATGCATGTATTTATCTCCGTTATTGATATCAGTAGAGATTTAACCCTTAATTCTTATCGTCGAACAACTAAGCTTGGGTCTTTGCCGCCATTAAATAATAATCTCTTGCCGAAACGGTGAAAAAATCCACAACCTGCATGTGCGCTTTACCCGAGTGAGCGGCAAAGGAACGTTCATTATCTTCAGCAATAAAGGTCAGCATATAGCTAAAATGCGGAGCAACTTGGCGACGAATTTCATGGACTAATGCCTCAAAAATCCCTTGTCCACGGTAGGCTTGCTGCACCCAAATCGGCCCGTATTGGCATGAGTTAGTCTTAGTTAATTTTGGTCCATCCCAATCGAGTTGCCCCAAACGATTCAACAAAGTGCGATAAATGGGCCAATGTTCGAAAAATCCCCAACGGCCGGCAATCACATAACCGACGATCTGCTGCTCAACCTGCGCCACTACGACCCAATGATGCTGCACTAATTCGCTCAATTCACTGTGGGAAAAAGCTTGCCCTTGCAGTCCCATATTGGCGGAAGCTAGTTCGTCATTGAGATGTTTTTTCTCTAGCATCGCTAATAAATCAACATCTTGGGGTAAGGCTAATCTAATCTTCACAGTGTTCTCACGGCATCATCTTGGCTTTAGGCCCAATTTAAGGCCGTCAGTATACTCGGTTGGATTAATAGACACAGCTAGAACAAGGTATTATTTAGTGCCTTGATTTGCTAAATCCCCTTTTATTTCCCAAACTTAATGAATATTTAGCCCTAGTTAGGCGTTTGTATGTTGCCCGAAACCATTAATCCCAACTTGAGTTTACTTGATAGCGACAATCAACAAGTGAATCTCACTCGCTGGATGCACCAATGTGAGCTCATCAAAAGTTATTACAACGCTAACACGGTTTTTATATTCCAAAAGACCAGCGCAGGATTTGAGATCATTGTCAGCGCAATCACTGAAACACCACAATTTACCGCGGGCACTTTATATCCACCAGCACTCGAACTCTTCAAACAGATACAAAACAGCCAACCTGATGGTTTATATCAAAACCTCGGCAGCTTTATGTTAGAAGATTTACCAAGGGATTTTGATGGTATTCAGCATATTCTCTCACGTCCTATCGCTTGGCCGGATGGTAGCCAATTTGGTGCCCTGTGTGTACTCAACCCGCATATAACAGAGCCACTAGTCAATGCCGCTATGCTCGAACCATTTCAGATTTTACTGCAACAGGAATTATCTCTGCTGTGTCAGAACCATAGAATTGAATCCCTTTCGATGCGCGATCAAGAAACCGGTATGCTCAACCATTATGGCTTCTTGATGATGGCGCCAAGACAGCTCAATTTAGGCCGCCGCTTTGGCGCCCATGCAGGTATCATCTTCTTTGAATTACTGAGCACGGATAACACACCAATACCACTCGAAAATAATCACCACAGACTGTTAGGCAAGTTAATCCAAGATACGATAAGAACCGCTGACGTTGCCGCCCATTACAACAGCACTCAATTTGTGGTACTTGCTTTTGTGGATGGTGAACGGGATGTTCTACATATTATGAAGCGAGTAGAAAAGCAGCTAGAACAACAAAACCATCAGCTAAAACTCGATGTGAGTTACAGTTTTTTTACCCCAGAATCCAGCGCCAAACTTGCACCTATGATGGAACTCGCACGGGGTAAACTTGATTCAATGCGCCCACCTGTACCCCAAGCCGCAGACACGCCAGTAGAACCCGCCATTGACTCAAGCTTGTACGATAATCCCGCCGCAGATTCGGCAGAGCTTTGATTTAATGAAATTTAGGCTTAATTAGGCAGTACAAAATTACTTGGAATGCTCATCTTGGCGCTTCGCCCATTGGATAAACAGCACCACAGGATAGGGCGACATTAAGACCAACCCTAAACCAATCAGACTTGAGATCAATAACATGCCGCTTATCTCTAGACTCCATTGCGTCAACATATAAAACCCAAGTCCACAAACTAGCATCAATACACCTAACCAATGTAAAAACTTCAACAAATTCAGAGTACTTTTAAATGAGCCTGTCATATAAACCCCTTTAGATCTTACGAAAAACTTGTCACACTATGGCCATAATCATGGAAAAAGGAACCGCAACGATGTTAAAACAAACATTCATCTTAGGTGCATTACTCTTAGGCATCACCGCCTGCCAAAGTGCCGATATAGCCCCAAATGATACCATTCCATTAGAAGGCCGCTGGCACATTGAAATGGTCCAAGGCCAACCGACTATCGATTACAGCCCAGCGCAAATCACCTTTGAGGCCGAAGGTAAATTACATGGCAACAACAGCTGCAATAACTTTTTCGGTCAATATACTCAGCAAGGCGAAGAGCTTAAGCTATCTCCTGCCGGTAGCACAATGAAAGCCTGCGTGGATGCCCTAATGCAGCAAGAGCACAAAGTGATGCAAGCTATGCCATTAGTTACCAAAGCAAAATTAGTGCAAGGCCGACTTACCTTACTTAACAGCGACGACAAGCCAGTGTTAGTGTTAAGCCAAATGAAGTAACCATAAAACTTGTCAGCATAAAAAAACCGCCAATGGCGGTTTTTTTAGTTAACGAACCAGCAATAAAAGCTCCCTATGCTTTGACACTCTTAGCCGCTGCAATTTCGAGGGCAATATTCTGTTCGGCTATTACGGCGCTTTGATCTATGTCGGCATTATAATGCGCCATATCCAACTCATCTTCAGACTTTGCAATGACAGTCGTCGCCACTAAGTCACCGGAGACGTTTACCACAGTACGCACCATATCTAAAATACGGTCAATTCCCGCAATCAATGCCACCCCTTCTAAGGGAAGCCCTACGGTTGTGAGTACTAAAGTCAACATCACTAAACCCGCACCGGGCACACCCGCAGTACCAATAGAGGCCAACGTCGCCGTTAAAATAATGGTGAGATAATCGACGACAGTCAGGTCGATACCAAACGCCTGTGCCACAAACAGCACTGTGACCCCTTGGTATAATGCTGTGCCATCCATATTGATTGTGGTGCCTAGCGGTAATACGAAGCTAGAGATCTTCTTATGAACCCCCAAATTTTCACTCGCACACTTCATACTCACAGGAAGCGTGCCCGCAGAGCTCGATGTGGTAAACGCCACTAACATGGCATTGCTAATCCCTTTAAAAAACTGCAGCGGGCTTAACTTCGCAAATCCGCGCAGTAAAAAACTATAGAATCCAATCACATGAATAATACAGCCAAGGTACACAGCAATAATAACTTTGATCAGTGGCCAGAGCATATCAATCCCATACTCCCCCGCTACCCAAGCCATTAGCCCAAATACACCGTAGGGTGCGAGCTTCATCACCATGTCGGCCATTTTATACATGGCCTCAGCTAAACTTTCGAACACTTTAATTGCAGGTTTTCCATGCTCGCCAATCAGCACTAAGGCGATACCTAAAACAATCGCAAATACTATAACTTGCAAAATTTGCCCGCTTGCTAAAGCCGCAATAGGGTTCGTCGGCACTATGTCGATCAAAGTATCGACTAAAGAAGGTATTTCTTTGGCAGTTTGAGTCGCGCCTTCTGCCAATGACAAACCTAAACCAGCACCGGGTTGAAGAACATAACCGACAATTAAACCGATAGTGATCGCAATAGCCGTGGTAAAGAGATAAAACGCAAAAGATTTAAAACCAATACGCCCCATCTTGTTCGTATCCTGCATCGAAGTGACGCCCACAATCAGTGAGCAAAACACCAATGGCACAATCAGCATCTTAATGGAATTAACAAACAAGGTGCCTATCGGCTTTAAGTGAGTCGCTTGCTCGCCGAAGATGATGCCCACTAAAATACCTAGCACCATACCGATAACAATTTGCAGCCACAGCGGCACTGACATCCAGCGAGACCAAACACGGCCTAATGCTGACGACTTTTGTTTTGTCATATTGATAACCTTGAATTCGAAACTATGATGGGGCAAAGACCAAAACTAGCGCGCTAGTTTCTCAGTCTAAATGGGGCAATCGCCGAGTCTAGCAGAGGGGTTTTAATCGAGGGATGATCTGGGTCACGTTGAGCTAAACCGCCTTAAAATCAGTAATATTAACCAAACCAACTTTGTTAAATTGGCCGCTGAGATGTTAGTTTTCCTGCTTAAGCATCAAAATATTCTGTGACTTTTTTTGGTGCTATTTGCTGACGATAAAGCGACGCAGGCGGTTGCTCACGCTCAATCAAATAACTCCAATAATCGTCATCAAAACCACTGAAAATAAAGTCGGACTTACCGTTAGCTTTTAAGACCAACCACCACCAAACTAAACCCCATAAACCGAAGCCCAACAGCGTTAAAATAAAATGCAGACGATGATTTATCTGTTCATCAGCAGCAATATCATAGACGGGTAAAATCTTAAGTTTATAGCGGCGAGTAGACTTAATAAATCCCATCATTAACTCACTTAGTTCAGCGAAAGGACACTAGAGATAAGCCTAGCAGATAAGACTTTAGTCGTACAAATATCCACAGCAATAAATAATATCAGTGCCTAACCTGCCACTGCCAAACTCGTTATCCCTCGTCGTTCCATGATAAAGTGAATCACAAAATGTTGTTTACTAAACAAGAGCGGTATTGCCAAATAACCGCCTAGGAGTTGTAGTATGTTGATTCGTAAAGCTAAGGCTCAAGACCTAATCGCCTTAGTGCAGTTTAATCAGGCCATGGCCCAAGAAACCGAAGGCCTAGCCTTAGATGAAGCGACACTGACTCGAGGTGTGGGCACGCTACTTGAGAGCCCGCAAAAAGGGTTTTACCTGGTCGCTGAAATCGCAGGTGAGCTAGTCGGCTCGCTCATGGTGACATTTGAATGGAGCGATTGGCGTGCGAAGGATTATTACTGGATCCAGAGTGTGTATATTCGCCCGAAAAATCGTCGCCAAGGCATCTATGCCAAACTCTACAGCGAAGTCAAACAACTGGCCGAAGCCAATGGTGGTGCCGCCAGCTTCCGTTTATATGTCGAGCAAGAAAATCTCGCCGCACAGCAGACCTATCAAGCGTTAGGGATGAAGCAGAGTTACTACTTAATGTACGAAGAAAAATAAGCGATTCAAATGTTATACGTAATAAAAAAGGATCGGGCCAATGGCCCGATCCTTTTCTTTTTACGACTCACGATTCACATTCAAACCGCGTTCCTACTAAGATTAAAACTTAACGAAAGAAGCCAAACAGAATAGCCGTCATTGCCAATAAACCCGCTATAACCACGAAGATATTGCTGATGCGACCACGGTGCGCTTTTAATGCTGGCACTTTGTATACAGCGTACATAGGCATCAAGTACAGGATAGCCGCGATAATTGGGCCACCTAAAGCTTCAATCATATTCAAAATACTTGGGTTTTTGATTGCCACGGCCCAAATCGTCACAAACATAAACACCAGAATAAATTTGTTGATTTTTTGCTCTGAAATGCCTTTTTTATTCGTGTCTAACTGCTTAACAATAATCCCCTTCATGCCTTCTGTCGCGCCCATGTAATGGCCAAAGAAAGAAGACACAATCGCGATAAAGGCGATTAATGGACCAAAGTAGCTCACAAAACCACTTGAATGCACGTTGGCGAGATAAGACAAAATCGGCAGATTCTGAGCTTTCGCTTCGGCCAATTGTGCTGGCGATAATGACAGCACACAAGAGAACACAAACAACATCACAAAGCCCACTAACATCATGGAAGTATTACGTAAAATAACATCAGCTTTGCGAGAAGCATTCGCGCCATGGTCACGTTTCAATGACACAGAAAACTGTGAAATCGCTGGAGAATGGTTAAAGGCAAACACTAAAACTGGAATCGTTAACCAAACTGTGCCTAAAAATGCACCCGCTTCTGGTACAACGAGTAAAGCATCCATTTTCCATTCAGGGATCAGGTAGATAGACATAAAGGCCAAAATACCCACCAGCGGATACACCAGCAGTTGTGTCACTTTGAGCATGAATTTCTCACCTGCGACCATTACAGCCATCATACCGAGGATCAATACACCCGATAGAATGAAGCGTGGTGGCGATGCCATGCCTAACTGATTGACGATAAAGCTATCAACAGTGTTGGTAATACCCACACCGTAAATTAATACAATCGGGTAGATAGCAAAGAAATACAGTACGGTAATGGCTTTACCCGCACCAACACCAAAATGCTCTTCAACTACTTGAGTAATGTCGCTACCAGGAATGCTTGATGAACAAACAAAACGAGATAAGCCACGGTGGGCAAGATAGGTCATAGGACCAATGATCACTGCCATTAACACAAGAGGCCAAAAGCCGCCCATGCCCGCATTGATAGGTAAAAATAAAATTCCAGCGCCAACGGCAGTGCCGAACAAACTCAACATCCAAGTCGTGTCTTGGCGAGTCCAAGGTAAGTGTTTCGTTGAATCTAGATTCTGTGTGCTTTGAGGTGTTCCAAGAACACTGGTCGCATCTTTTTGCATATAAAAGTTACCTTACGGTGTGACTAGCATAATAAATTCGCGCTAAGGATAACCAAAAAAAGCCCATAAAAGTTGATCTGACACGGCTTTATGTAAGGGAATTTCATAATAAACTGATATTGAGATCTAGATCGCTGATTTAATGTAATAAGTTTTCAATGCAGCATCAAAACATATACATAAAAAGCCACTTAAAAATACAAGATATTCACCTCAAGCCAAATCCAGTGACATTGCATAAGCGCCGAGAAAAACAGCTAACCGGACATGTGTCACAAAAATCAACAAAACAAGACGCGTCACAGCATACTCACGTCTAAGGTAGATCAAGATCACAGTCGTTAATGTTAAATTTTTACAAATCGCTATCAGTCGTAAACACGCATAAAAAACGGCTCATCCGGATTCAACTCCGAAGTGAGCCGCTAACGATTAAAGCGCAAAATCTAACTTATGGTTTTTGTAGTGTCAGCTCAGTTGTCGACACTACAGCTGGAGCTATGTCAGCCTCTTTGAACAACAAAGGACGGAAGCTTTTAGCACTCGAGTACAAGATACTTTGATCGGCAAACGCAGGCGTTAAGATATTACTCGACTCAGAGTAAGTTAAAATCCCCCGCGCCACAGGCCCCTCGTCGGTAAAGTTCACCGCCATCATCCAACTTGACCCGTAACGCACTTGGTATCCTTTCGCAGTTAAGCCAGAACTCATCGCCTTGCCAGTGACCACATCCATCACAGCGGCGTATTTGTGCTGCGGGATCAAAGTGTCATCACCCGACAAACTGGTTGAAAACACGTTGAATCCACCTTCAGCATTATGACTACCCGGCCAAGGTAAACGCGACCCACTTGGCGTTCCATCTGGCAGAGATTTCTCCACAAATTGCACATCCCCTAATGGCGCATCTAAGGCAAAGCCTGCGGCCTCAAGGTTAAGCGCACTGTGCGCCAAGGCCTTTAAGGCACTACCATCCGTAGTCAAGGTTTTAGGTGTCGTTGCCGCATTAGCGGGATCGAATCCTTGGGTCAACATGGTTGTTTGGCTGAATAGATGGGCAAATTCACGTAGTAAAGCACCACCTTTACTGTCGTTATCTTGCTTACCGTTCCACGCCTTTAATGCCGCACAAGCCGAAGAGACATCCTTAGATAAACTCGCCGACACCACCACAGGTGTACTGCCTTGGGCATCACACTGGGCAATCAAGTCAGGCAGCACTAACTCGGCGAGATAACTGCGATTCGACAGCACAGCCGCTTCGAGTTCTTCCAAGCTGAACTTGCCATCAGCCCCCGCGGCGTCCTGCATTAAACTCAAGCCCATCCGTGTCCGCAGTGATAGCTGTCCAGCCTCTGCGCCGTACATAGGCGAGAAGTAAGTCAGCGGTTCATTCAAGTTAGTCGACCAAAAGGAGTCATTGGAGTTTTGCACAAAGTCGCTGCGCTCAAGCTTGGGCGCACGCTCATAGGGCGTTGGACCATCGAAGCTAAACAGTGAAGTGTTGCCGGGTAAAATCGTAAATCCGGCCTTAGCCTTAGCCGCTTTAATATCCGGTGAGGTTTTTAACAACACAACTGCCGATTCAGATAATCCTGGCACAGTTGAGTCGTCGATATAGAAAGCATTGCCCTCTTTATCGGCGTACATAGTGTTATTGAAGATGACGCCATCGTAGTCCTTAAATGCCTGTTGGAACTCTTCTTTGTTCGTGGCCATGTTCATGGCTAACCAATGGTCAACAGGGTCCATAGTCCCCATATTGGCATCTTGGATCATAAAGGCACTGCCATCATCCCAACCAAAAGGCGCTAAAGCGGGAGGAGCTTCGACCATAGGGCCTTTGGCCGTAGTATAAATATCTTTCTCGGCGACCAGCATGCCCGCAGGACCTGCATTCACTAGAACCGATACCGTCTCTTTGGTGATCGGCATAGGTTTACCATCAAACAAATACTGCATCCGATCACCCGAGACTAACTCAAGGTTAAACATCACAAAATGCTCAGCGGTAGAGAAGGTATGAGTCCAAGCGAGATCTTTATTGAAACCAATATTAATCGGTCCAGGCATACCCACTAACGAGCCGCCCATCATATCTAAATGCCCTGGGATCGTAATATGGGATTGCCAAAAACGCAGGTTACCCGTATGCGGGAAATGCGGATTACCTAGCACCATGCCCTTACCATTTTCGGTTTTATCCTTGCCTAAACCCCAACCATTTGAACCTAAATCGCGGGGATTGGTTTCTGGTGTCGTGATACGAGCCGCGCGGGCAATCAACTTAGACTGCATATCGGCCACAAACGCAGTTTGGTCTTGGCTAGGCGCGGGCCCAACGATACGCGGCATGTATTCCTGTGCATCTCCTGGGTTAGCGTAAAAAATCAGATCGAGAAAGTTAGCTGCGCCCGGTAATAAGGCGATAGAAAACAAATAAGTCACCACATCTTCTGGCACTATGGGTTTCACCCAAGGCTGACCGCCACAGAAAGGTTCTGCCGTTTGTGTGCCCGCTTCGACATCAGCAAGATATTGGTTATAACCAGAGGTAAAACCTTGGATAAGTGCCCGAGAGTTTTCACTAAATTTCGGCCATTTTTCTTCGGCTTGCGCTCTGATCTTTAACGCTTTATAGGCAAAATCTGAGATAAGGTTACCGTTATCTTCCGCCGTAGGTTGACCCGTAGTGAAGTCAATCGACGCATGGGGACCAAAGTACATAGAACGCTGTGAGTTCGCCTTGATAAAACCATCGGCTAATACACATAAGTTGTCCTGTGCCTGCGCATAACCACTACCAAAACCTAAACTTTCTAAGTTGTCGGCTTGGATATGCGGCACGCCATAGGTAGTACGGCGAATACTGGCTTTGAGTAAACCATTGGGGGCAAAAGCTTGCAGTTGAGTTTCAGGTTCGGTAGGCGTAGTGCTATCTTCGCTATCGTTACAGCCGGTCAGTATTACACCGCAGGCCATTCCCATAGCAATCACGAGTTTGTTGAATTTCATTATTATTATCTCTTGGTTTTGGTTCCTTCAATGACATAGCCTTACTGCCTATTCCAGCCCAAATTACTGAAGGAGCAATAGTTGCATGTCGCTTCCTAGTCCCTAAGGCTGGCTATTGCCTCCCCTACTGTTGGCTTTTTTACTGAGCTTCGCCGACGACTGTGGCAGAATAGAAAACCCAAACGCTTAGACACCTCAGACCATTTAAGCAATGATTCAAACGAGCGTCCACATTAAAATCCAAAATAAATAACTTATATGCAACAAAACATTATTAAGATAAAAGTGGGTTCTAAAAACCCAGTAAAAATCAACGCGGCAACTAACGCCATAGCACAGCTGTTCCCTGAGAGCATCATAGAAGCCAGCGGCATGGATGCCCCTTCTGGTGTTGCGGCGCAGCCAATGACAGATCTCGACACTCGCCAAGGGGCGATCAATCGGGTGCGCTATTGTCAACAGCAGGACCCGCAAGAGACTAAAGCCGATTACTATTTTGCGATGGAAGGCGGTGTCGATTGTTTCGACTTTGGCCCTGCCACATTCGCCTATATCGCGATTGGCCATAAAGACCAGCTTGCCATTGGCCGCAGTGCGATTTTAACTTTGCCAATGCATGTTTATCGAGCATTAGAAGCGGGGGAAGAACTCGGGGATGTCATGGATAGGTTGTTCAATACAATCAATATTAAACAAAAAGGCGGTGCCATAGGTTTACTCACCCACGGCCATGCGACCCGTGAAAGTAATTACACCCAAGCGATTATTCTCGCCATGGCGCCATTATTGAATCCTGATATTTACACAGTAGATTGTTAGTAATATGTTGCAAGAGGAATTAAAGCCCGCTAACTTAGTTGTGACATGCAACCAAACCTATTCGACTATGGCTCAAACAGACACACCATTGGCTCAAGATCCCGCGAAGCCTGTGACTCAAACTAAGCAAACGACTGAGTCAGGCTCATCCGCCCAACTCAGGCATTTGTCTCGCTATCTGGTGAGAAATTTAGGCATGCTCAACGCCGCCTTTGGGGATTTACCCCTTTCGCCCGTGCAAGCCCATGCCCTGTTTGAGATAGGCAAGCAGCCCCTGACCATCAAAGAGCTTGCAAGCAAACTCAGCATAGATAAGTCCAATGCGAGCCGCGCTATCAAGCATTTGATCGATAAACATCTTGCCCAGAGTCAGGTGCACCCACGGGACAGTCGCTGCTTAGTTGTGCAACTGACACCTGCGGGTAAGAAATTACTCGTTAAATTGGATACTCAGCAGAATCAATTATTCCAAGGGATCTTAGCCCAACTGACTCCATTGCAAACTTCACAAATCGAAGAGGCCCTCGTGTTATATAACCAAGCCGTACATAACGCCAAGCAGCAAAGTAGCTGTCACATTCGCCAAGCCACAGCCCAAGATGATGCCGCAATTGCCAAAGTCATCCGCGATGTTTCGGCCGAATACGGCTTAACCGCGGATAAAGGCTATAGCGTGGCGGACCCGACCTTAGATTGCCTAAGCCAGATCTACTCCCAAGCGGGCGCCAACTATTGGATTATTGAATTAGAGGGCCGCATTCTAGGCGGCGCCGGTATTGCGCCTTTAGCTAACAATGATGGCGTCTGCGAACTGCAAAAAATGTACTTTATGCCAGAAATCCGCGGCAAAGGACTCGCAAAACGCGTAGCGTTAATGGCACTCGATTTCGCCCGCGAAACGGGTTATCAAAGCTGCTATTTAGAAACCACCGCTGTACTAAATGAAGCCGTAAAACTCTATGAGAAATTAGGCTTTGTACATCTGTCGGCTCCCCTAGGGAACACAGGCCACGACGCCTGCGAAATGCCGATGCTGCTAGATCTTAATCAATAGGATATGAAGCAGAATTCCAATCAAAGTAACAATGCCAAACATGTCATCATGCAACTTGTTTGGCATTATCAATTTGTATCACAAAATGTTATTCAAACAGGATCATTTTAATTATCAGTCTTAGGGCATAGTTTTTCTTAACTTAAATGCATTAATATATGGCAATTTTACCTCACTCAATTTTTAATAAATTGAAAGGCGTTTGATACCATTTTGTTAACGGCATTAAATAGGGAACATTATGCTCAGTTGGATTTTTAGTGATAAGAAACTCACACTTCGGGAAATATGCCTAGATAACACGCTTTCGACCTCGGCTAAAATAAAGAAAGTTGATCAATTTCTTGCCGATAGTGGAGATCTCAACTTTATTGATCTCAATGTTTCGCCCTGCAATATATTAGTTCCCCTATCTTGCAGTCCTCAGTCCGATTTAGTGCTTATAAAATACTTGCTCAGCAAAGGTGCTAAAATCGAATGTAATGGTTTCAGTGCCTTGCATTCGGCTATTGAATATAACAACTTAGAACTCGTTACCCTATACCTAGACTCTAGTGCCAATCTTTACTTTCAAAATCAATATAGTAATTGCTGGCTCAACTATCTATTTCATCCTAATCCGCAATATATCTATCAAGACCATCAACGTAGAGACATGATCGACCTTCTACTTGCAGCTAACTTAGATATCAATAAACCGGTGAGCTTTTGGACTAATGGTGAATTAAATCACCCACTAGAAATATTATATGATGAACGCAATAAAGATCTGTTCCTGCATATCATTAATAAAGATATCCCATTAGACATTGGCAGATTAAGCCTAATTGAAAACATTATTTCTTCGAGCGAATTTTGGGGAGTAGAGACATTTTCTCTCTTAGTTAAACGCTTCCCTGCATTTAAAAAGTCACGCTATATTATGGCCAACGATAACAGCTTCTGGGATGATGCCAATTTACTCGAACTATGCGTTTACGCCAAAGCGCAAGACTACACTGAATACCTGTTAGACCATTATCCGCAGCTCAAAGCCGATTCTCACGCCAAAAGTTTGGTCTATGCGGCATTGACCTCAGAATTTGACCTTAGGATTATCGAAAAACTAATTAAGGCCACCGTCGATATCAATCGCATCTATAGGATGACACCGCCTGATGCCGACCATTCACCCTTACTCAACCAATATATTAATAATGCCCAATTTACCGATCCGAATAAACGGAGCTACATCTACCAAGCCCTTGAACTGTTGCTCAAATATGGCGCTAATCCAAATGCCGAATTTGTGAATACGGGTAAACCCTATGAGATGTTAGTCTGGTCGAATTTACGACTATTGGTTTATCCAATGGTCGAAAAGAAAACCTTTCTGCCCGAGTTTTTCGATCTGTTCCTGCAATATGGTATGGATATCAATAAAAAATTTGGGGCGGTGGATGAACCAACCTTACTCACTATCTGCCAGCGTGGTTCAGGGAAAGAAGATCAAGCAACGCTTATCCAAGTGATGGAATATCTGCTCACCAAGGGGCTGGATTTAAGCCTCACCAATATCTACAACACTAACTATGTGTCCGCGGCGGCTATCTCCTGTCGAACCCAACTACTTGAATGGCTCATTCACCAAGGCGGGGATATTTTTACCCATTGCGGCCACGATAATTCGCCCATTCTACACAAGGCGATTTCGACCTACTGGTGGGATGAAATTACCGGCCCTATGCGGCGAAAAACCGTAGAACTCTTACTGCGCCATGGAGCAAAGTTAGAAGAATTCTCAGTAGATGAGCAATTTACGCCATTAATGTGCGCCAGTTACTACGGCGCACAGTCCTGCGTAGAGGCGTTACTCGAACATGGCGCCAACCCCAATGCCATCAATGCCGAAGACACCACTCCTGCCCTTTGCGCTGTGATAGGTGGCAGTTCAATCGAGTTCCCCCGCTTTGAATCAACAGCGGTGCGGATCTTAAGACTTTTGCAGCAATATGGCGCCAACTTAACCGTGACCAATAGCTTAGGCAATAGCCCGCTAATAGCGGCTATTGAGCAAGAATATAAAGAGATTTTCGAAGCGCTGCTGCAGATAGCCTCCTACAGTGAAACTCAGCTTGAGCAAGCACTCAGCAAAGCCCTGCCGCAAAGCTATTTCCAGCGCCGCCTGCTACAAACACTGGGGCGCGAGATACCGCCAGCCCCCACAACCATAGCCCACAATCGCGCAATACCAGCAACAGCTTCTATGACGACCAATCCGCAAGCATCTGAGGTGAATGTGACACCAGCGCCCGTCAAGCAAACCAAATTAGAGGTGAGTAATGCGGCGGCAAATCGAGATCAAATCCCAACGCTATTCGATCTCAAAACCAAAGTGCAGAGCTTTTTTAAACTGATCGCCACCGATCCGACGATCACAGTTGAGCAACTCAATTCGGTGAGAGTCCTTATTGATCAATTGATTGAAAAGCTCGACAACTTTAGCTTTTTCCGCAATCAAGCGACAAAGGCCGAATTTGAGGAAGGTGTTCAAGAATATATCGATGAAACCGTCGAAGAAATTAACGGAATTATCGAGGATGATTATCCAGCGCTTACCGAAGCCTTAGTCGATTCAGTTTGGACGATTTTGCAGTACTTTAGGGTTGAGATTGATATCGAGACCGCACTTAGAAAGCGCTTTTGGTAACTGTAAGTCACAGATTAACGTCTCTTTGTTAGGGACGTTAATCATTAAAATAGAGTTTAAATTCTCTGTTAGCTAACAAACTTACCCCCTTAACTAAAGAAAATGGCTCTTTAAAAGACACCAGTGCCGATAAAATCTATTCAATGAGGAGATTCAACCATATGAAACATCAAGTACTATTTGGTATAAAATCAACAAGTAAAGATGAAAAAACAATTCATAATAAACTCAAAGAATTTCTAGCATTAATAGATAGAAAAACATCTACAGCTAAGAACCCTACTATGCTTGAGAGTTTTTTACCATTCAGGATAAAACATTACCATTGGAATCTAAATAAAGAGACAGGCACATTCATTAAATTATTCCCCAATGTAGATCTTGATGAAAATATTTTCGCACCATCAAAACCTGAATGCAGCTGGTTATTGAGTATCATTTTCCACCAAGATTTTCCTGGATACGAAAGAATTAAATCCGAAGATTATATAATTAGCTTGTTAGACTCATTGAACTATGAATATGAAATGATATATGAAACAGATAGTCGTGATTCAATTAAATATGGCGACATTAAGTAGTAAAAGACTATATTTATTCCCTTAACGCGGGAGATAGTAGCCACTATTTCCCGCAGAAACTATATCTTAGTAATCTTTTAAGTACTAAAGTACCGTGCTTAATATCAGCATAAGGGCACTTATGTCAGTAGTCAGTTTACTCAAATCACTGTGCAAGTGATGTTTTAATAAGCAGTAACTGGCTACGAATGATTTGACGTATCTGATTATGCAGTTCAAATACTCGAGCGCGATCATTAAGATTTAGCGATAGATTTTCCAGCATCACCAGATCCAAATTGAATTCAGGATAATGCAGTGTCATCGACATATAGCCAGATAAATAGCCCGTATGACTGTATTCGACGAGACCATCGTCCTTATTGATCCTCATCCCATAGCCATAGCGCATATTCGGCCATAAGAATTGGATCTCGGTATACGCCGTTGTCATCCGTTGATAACTCTTTGCACTCATCAACTTGCCAGAATGTAATAGATGCTGAAAGGCGGCATAAGCTGGCGCTGAAGCAATTAATCCCCCTGCGGGCAACAAAGCTTCATCAAGCACTAAGTCAGCAGGGGCAATCACCTCGCTTTCCTGTAAACCTACGGCGAGTGAAGGCACTTTGGCGTGAATAGCCTCAATACTGCCAAGCTCAGCACTCAGGCCATTAAGCTGGTATCGCGTTGCAAACTGCGCCACTTGCTCGGCAAAGGATTGGTGATTGACCTTCTCAAGCACTTGCCCAAGCAGTGAATAACCAAAGTTGGAGTATTCAAATTGGCTACCCGGCTCGAATCGATTGGCCTTACCCAGTTTATCGACACCCGATGTATGCGTCAGCAATTGGTGCAGCATAATCCGCTCGTCATATCGACTGGTATTCAATGCATCCGCACTTAGATTTGCCCCCGCCACAGTGCCTTTTAGCGCCTTATTCCTCCCTTCTGCATCACCAAAAAGATAATGATTAAGCGATAGGTTTAAGTCGAGTTTCCCCGCATCGAGTGCCTGCAATATCAAGGTTGCAGTGATTTGTTTAGAAAGTGATGCCATCACAAAGCGCGAATCTTGACTAATACCTTCACCCTTTTGCAGTTCAAGCTGCGGCTTGCCCTGCTCAAGCAGGATAACACTGCCACTAAATGGCTGCGGCGAATCCTTTATTGCGGTTTGGATTAAGGTCTTGATCTCCGCCACCTTCGATACTGAAGATGCGGTTTGGCTTTCAACGGCAATCGAGTTACTGCCTTGCCCGATTTGCTCTTGTTCAGCACCTGTTTCTAATAACAGACCAAAACTATTGGCACTTGGGAATAATAAAAAACCAGTCAACAGAGTACTGATAACACTCAAACGCATGGGTTATCCTTAACGTAATTAACAAATAATGCTGCCTGCTAGAAAAAGCAAGCTTATCACAAGCGCTTTTTATGGATAATACAATTTAATCTTTACAATTGAATTATAAAGGAAATATTCCATTTAAAATGACACAACAAAGTGATACCTAGGGCGACGAAGCTAATCCGAGCAGTATAAACCAAGTGACAGTCTGCCCCAGTTTGTAGACTGAATATCTCAAGTTGCAGCTAATACACAATCAAAATGGCTATAAAACGACAATAGTAATAATTATCGCACCTAACATATATAAGCCTGCAGAAAGTGATATCGATTTTAGCGGGCTAAACTCCTCAACTTCCAACGTCTGTATATCTTCAATTTTGACTAGTCGCCCTTCTCCCTCGATCTGCTGTTCCGTTGCACTTTCGACTTGAAATTCCATTTGTTCGCCAGATATTGTGGTGACTTTGACCTTTTCACCTATGTAGCTGGATACCGATTGAGAATCCAATTTAACTTCATTGAGTGAAGAGCATGCGCAGAGGGAGAAACAGATAAGTGATACTACTGCTAACTTTTTCAAACAAGCCTCCTATCCTACAACTATTTACATCCATGATAAGTTATACCTGTAGACATAAGCATTTAGGTATATGCTACTCAGCTTACGGAGTTTCGCCCACAAGTTAAAGAAACCTAGACTAAATCCACTTAAATTAAATCCTTTGGATGAGGTTAAATAGCGATCAAATGAGCACTGAACTCATCGATGCGGTTAAAGCCAAAGATACGCTTGCTGTTAAGCGCATTATTGCCAATGGCGCTAATCTTGAAGGCGTGGACGATGGCGGGATGACGGCACTCTTGCATGCCTGTGAGTTGCAGTCTTTTGAACTGCTCAAATTATTGGTGGATGCGGGGGCCGATGTGAATCATCCAAACTCGCAGGGGTATCATCCGCTCGATATTGCTTACTGGCAGGGTGAGTTTCGCATGGGATGCTATACCGCTGAGAGTGAGCGCATGGTGAGCTATTTAACACGCCACGGCGGCAAATCCTTTAGCTAGGTGAGGTGCTAAATAGCATCAAAATGCGAAAGCTAAAAACTGCGAAATGATAAAAAGCCCTATAAACAAAAATCGCGTTAAGCTGGGCCTAACGCGATTTTTTATTACTCACTTACAACCTAATCACCAAAGTCATCGAGTAGGATGTTTTCTGGTTCAACGCCTAGGCTTTCAAGCATCTTAATCACTGAAGAGTTCATGATTGGAGGACCACACATGTAGTACTCACAGTCTTCTGGTGCCTTATGATTTTTAAGATAATTCTCATAAATCACATTATGAATAAAGCCAGTGTAGCCAGTCCAATTATCCTCAGGCAATGGCTCAGATAACGCCACATGCCAAACGAAGTTGTCATTCTCGGCCGCTAGGGCATCGAAATCCGCTTGGTAAAACACTTCACGGGTCGAACGAGCACCGTACCAGAAGCTCATTTTACGTGTGGTTTTCTTACTCTTAAGCTGATCGAAAATGTGTGAACGCATAGGTGCCATGCCCGCACCGCCGCCGATAAACACCATTTCCGCATCGGTTTCCTTCACAAAGAACTCACCGAATGGCCCAGAAATGGTCACTGTATCGCCCGCTTTCAGGTTGAAGATGTAAGATGACATCTTACCCGCTGGCACGTTAGCCGATGGCGGCGTCGCAATCCGCACGTTCAGCATAATGCGGCCCTTTTCATCGGGATAGTTGGCCATAGAGTAAGCGCGCAACACTTCTTCATTAACGGTAGAGACAATGTCAAACAGACCGTATTTGTCCCAATCGCCACGGTATTTTTCAGGAATATCAAAGTCAGCGTATTTCACCACATGGGCTGGCGCTTCAATTTGAATATAACCCCCTGCTTTAAAGCGAACATCTTCACCTTCGGGTAACTCAAGCAATAACTCCTTGATAAAAGTCGCCTTGTTATCATTAGAGATCACCTGACATTGCCACTTCTTCACCCCAAAGATTTCTTCGTCGAGCTCAAGTTCCATATCGGTTTTCACTGAGACTTGGCAGGCGAGACGACAACCTTCTTTAGCCTCTTTCTTGGTGATATGGCCCATTTCAGTCGGCAGAATGTCACCGCCGCCCGATTTGATTTTCACTCGGCACTGACCACAGGTTCCGCCGCCACCACAGGCAGACGGAATAAAAATACTCTGACTCGCCAAAGCGCCGAGTAACTTGTCACCCGCGGCAACTTGAATGCTTTTTTCGGCATCTTCGTTGATGCTGATCGTCACTTCACCCGTAGCCACTAATTTCTTTTTGGCGATTAGAATCACTATCACCAATAGACAGACCACTAGCGTGAACATGCCTATGCCAATTGCCATTTCCATCGTATTACCCTTTTCTAGCTCTTTTCTAAAAAGAATCTGGTTTCACTTTCTCAATTCTTGGCTCGCCTACTGTAGCGTTACAGCGAGATCCCTGAGAAAGACATAAAGCCCAGCGCCATCAAGCCTGTAGTAATAAAGGTGATACCAATACCTTGTAAGCCTTCGGGAATCGCGTTGAATTTCATTCTTTCGCGCAGTCCCGCCAGCAGTACAATCGCCACCGCCCAACCAAGACCCGAGCCCATCGCAAACACCACTGACTCACCGAAGTTGTAATCACGGTTCGCCATAAAGATCACCCCAGCAAAAATCGCGCAGTTCACTGTGAGCAAAGGTAAGAAGATCCCAAGGGAGTCATACAGGCTAGGAATGTACTTATCCAAAAACATTTCAAGGATTTGCACTAACGCCGCAATCACACCAATGAAAGTGATCAGTTGCAGGTAACTTAAATCGATACCGGGTAATCCCGCCCAAGACAGTGCGCCAGGTGCGAGCACTTTGACGTAAATCAGCTGGTTTAACGGCACGGCTAAGGTCATCACCACTATCACGGCCACGCCTAAACCAAAGGCGGTTGACACCTTTTTAGACACGGCCAAGAAAGTACACATGCCCAAGAAGAACGACAGCGCCATGTTGTCGATAAAAGTGGCCTGCAAAAATAGATTTATATAGTGTTCCATATCTGCTCCTTAACCCCGTTTCCGCTGGATCACATTGATAGTCCAGATCAACACACCAATCAGGAAGAAGGCGCTCGGTGGTAACTTGAACATCTCGTTTGGCAAGTACCAGCCGCCATTTTCGATGGTGGTGAACACAGGGTGACCGAATAAATTACCCGTCCCTAACAGCTCGCGTACAAAGGCGACGCTGATCAAAATCAAACCATAGCCTGTCGCATTCCCGAGCGCATCGACGACCGCTAAATGCGGTGGATACTTCATGGCGAAGGCTTCTGCGCGGCCCATGATGATACAGTTAGTGATAATTAACCCAACGAATACAGAAAGTTGCTTAGATAACTCATAGGCTACATCCTGCAGAACCATGTCGACGATAATCACCAAGGAGGCAATAACCGTCATCTGCGCGATAATCCGCACACTGGTCGGGATAAAGTTACGGATGGCAGAGATAATCAGGTTAGAAAACACCAACACAAAGGTCACTGCCAGTGTCATCACCACAGCGGTTTGCATTGAGTTACTGACCGCCAGTGCCGAACATACGCCCAGCACTTGCATTGCGACGGGGTTATTGACAAACACTGGCCCCGTTAACATGTCACGCATGGATAAAGTGTTGCTCATTTTGCCTCTCCCAACTCACCTTGCAATTCACCCTGCGCTGCCGACGCTTTCAGCTGGTTGAAGAAGGTTTGAAAACCTTCAACGCCAAACCAAAACTCCATTGCGCGCTGCACGCCGCGGCCCGTCATGGTCGCGCCACTCACCGCATCCACACCGTGAAGATCGCCTTCTTTAACGCCACCCTTTACAAGACGTATCGCAAATTTGCCTTTTTCATCAAATAATTGCTTACCCTTCCACAACGATAACCAATGGGGATCGGTCACAAAGTCGCCGATACCAGGGGTTTCACCGTGCTCGTACACGACTAGCCCTTTAATGGTGTTGAAATCGGGTTCAACCGCCACATAACCGTAGATCATCGACCACAGACCTTTGCCATAGAAAGGCACAACCACGCTGTCTAACTTGCCGTTGGCATCGAGCACTTTAAACACGCGGGCATCGTTCGCACGGGTTTTAATCTTGGCGATATCTTTTTTCGGCGCACTTGAAGTCTCAGGATTAATTGCCGCCATACGCTCATCGAAATCGAGGACGTTAGCGTCTGAGTCCACCTTACCTGTGTCTAGGTTGATCAATAATGGCTTCACGGATTTAGCGAAAATCTCTCTAAACTCATTGCCCTGACCTAGGTTCACATCGGCGGCCATCAACACATAGCGCTGCACTTCGTCACGTTTTTTGGCGACTTTACGTTCTTTCAATATGCCTGCAGTGCCTGTGATCATAAAAGAGCACAGGAGGCAGAGCGTGATGGTGAAGATCATGGTCCCCACCACAGTATCTTTCTTAAATACCATGACGTTTTAATCTCCGTTTGATGTTGGCGCGGGCCACCAGATAATCGAACAGCGGCGCCCAAAGGTTGGCGAACAGAATGGCTAACATCACGCCCTCAGGCATTTTGGGGTTAGCGACACGGATAAGCACAGTCATAAAACCAATCAAAGCACCGTAGGCAAACTTGCCTTGGCGAGTGTACGAAGTGGTCACAGGATCGGTGGCCATAAACATCATCGCCAGCGCAAAACCGCCAGTGACAAGATGCCAAGTCCACGGCATTGCCATCATTTGATTGCTGCTAGAACCGATGTAATTACACAGCGTTGCAGTCGCTATCATGCCCAGCAACACACCGAGCACAATGCGCCAATCCGCTAAGCGGCTGATCAGCAATAATGAACCGCCGATCAAAATCGCTAAGGTGCTGGTTTCGCCAATCGCGCCCACGGTAAAGCCAAAAAAGTTGTTCCACCAGTTAGGATCGCTAAAGGCGCTAAACCAAGAGTAATCGGCAAAACTCAACTTGCCCGCTGCGGTTTGTGCCAGCGCCGTTGCACCAGAGAAACCATCAACGGCAACGAGCTGTTTAATGGTTGAAACTTCAGATGGATAGGCGAAGTAGATAAAAGCCAAGCCTGCCAACGCAGGGTTAAGGAAGTTATATCCCATGCCGCCAAACAGCTCTTTAGCCACGACCACACCAAAGGAAATCCCCATGGCCACCAGCCACAACGGTGTCGATACTGGCAAGATTAAGGTAAACAGCAGGGCCGTCACGAAGAAGCCTTCGTGCAACTCTTGACCACGAACCCGCGCAAACACCACTTCCCAAAACAAGCTGGTGAGCAGTGCTGTCAGGTAAATCGGCAGATAAAAACTAAGACCATAGAGGAATAAACCTAATATCCCAGTGTCTTGGCTAAGGCTGCCAAACAGGGTATTAAAGATTTCTAACTTCCAAATATCTGGCGTCGATAATCCTCCCGCGAGCGCAAGCTGTGCCTGTAGGCCAATGTTATATAGACCGAATAAAATGGCGGGCAGTAAACACAAACCGACTAGCGTCATGGTACGTTTCACGTCAATCGCGTCACGCACATGCACTTGGCCCTTAGTGCTACGACCGTTGGCAATGACGAGTGAGCGCAAGAAGCCCTTCATCGACTTACCCGTTGCGTAGTACTCTTGTTGTAAATCAGAGGCGTCCTGTAAATCAGGTTTTTTCACTTGTTTGGTCATTAACCTTCCCTCTCAATAACATCTAGACAGGCACGTAATTCTTTACCAAAGTCATATTTGCCGGGACATACGAAGGTACACAGCGCCAGATCTTCTTCATCTAACTCCAATGCACCTAAGGCCTGCGCCTCGTCGGTATCACGCACCACTAAGTCTCGAACGAGCAAGGTGGGTAAAATATCCAATGGCATCACGCGATCTAACTGACCAAAAGCCATCATGGCGCGAGCTGAACCGCCCTGATGAGTCGTAAACTCGAACAATTTAGTCGCACCAAACAGGCGTGATGTTACGGCACGAGTGATGGAGAATTTGTCAGAACCACCGCGCACCCAAGGGAGAACATGGTGCTGCGAATCTTCGCTCAACACTGACACTTGGTTGTGGAATCGGCCTAAAAAGTCATGTACGCCCGCCGCGGTATGGCCAGATAACACAGATCCCGATACCACGCGGTTATGGCCAGGTTTGATTTCATCACTCACTAAGGCACTTAGCTCAGCGCCCAATTGAGTGCGCAGTAAACGCGGGTTCAACACGCTCGGGCCACCTAAGGCGACGATGCGGTCGGTATACAACTCACCGGTTTGGAATAACTTGCCGTAGGCAATCACATCTTGATAACCGATATGCCATACCTGACGTTCTAAACTCACTGGCAAAGTAAAGTGAATATGAGTGCCCACTAAACCCGCAGGATGAACACCATCAAAACGGCGCACCTCAAGTTGTGGTAATGCTTCTTTAACAATCGCTTCGCCCTTATCCTGGCACAGGTAAACCTTGCCTTCGGTTAAACGGCTCAACACCAGCAAGCCAGCTTTAAAAGCCTCAGTTTGCTCGGCGATAATCAAACGGGGATCAGCGGCCAGTGGATTAGTATCGATAGCGGTGACGAAAATACCTGCTGGCGTGCTATCGAGCGCAGGCACGCGCGAGAAAGGCCGCGTACGTAGGGCAGTCCATAGACCACTCTTCACCAACTGGTCTTGAACGGTTGACCTTGCTAAAGCGGCGATGTCTTGATGAATATCGAAAGAAATCTGCCCATCGCGGTTTTCACCATCATCACAACGAATGACGACTGATTGTAGAATTCGACGCTCACCGCGGTTAATCGCTACGACTTGGCCACTAGCGGGTGCAGTGAACAACACACCAGGCGTTTTTTTATCTTCAAATAGGGCTTGGCCCTTTTGAACAAAATCACCCTCTTCGACCAACATCGTCGGCTTAAGCCCAACGAACTCTTCTCCCAGAACAGCCACTTGGGATGGCTTAGCACCGAGTTCAATGACCTGTCGCGGCTCACCAACAATCGGCAAGTCGAGGCCTTTTTTGATCGTTACAATTTGGTTTGAAAAATCTGCCATCACAAATATCAACCATGAAAAATTTTTAGATAAATTTAGGGTAGAGATTTGTTAACGCAGATTCCGATATTGGCGTCACATTCCGCTGCAAATTCGTAAGTTAGATACGTAAATTTACGCAATTTTGTGACACAGATTCACATCCTTACTTACTGTAATCTGCAAATGTAGTTTTATAACAATTTATTCATAAATACGTCATTACTGATTTAGTAGTACCTAAGGTTTACAAAAATAAGCCAAAATCTCCATTTCAGTGCTGTAAAGCGATAAAACTGTTAAAAGTGCAACTCAGCGAACAAACTTCAACCAATGGCATGCCTCAAAATGGGGCAGGATGGCTAAACTTGCTGGCTATTTTTAGCGCACTAACATTTCAACCTATGGTTTAACCTTTGCTTTACAGCAAAAGCTTGGTAGCCTCAAACTAAGAGAGTTTCCGTAGGAGAAATAGATGGAATACAGACGCATACCGCATTCTAATCTTGAGGTCAGTAAAATTTGTTTGGGCACTATGACTTGGGGCGAACAAAATACCCAAGCCGAAGCGTTTGCACAGCTGGACTACGCCATAGGCAATGGCATCAACTTTATCGATACGGCGGAAATGTATCCCGTACCACCTAAGCCGGAGACCCAAGGGGAAACCGAGCGTATCCTAGGGCAATATATTAAGGCCCGCGGTAACCGAGACGACTTAGTGATCGCCACTAAAATTGCCGCACCGGGGGGTAAAAGTGATTACATTCGCAAAAATATGGCGCTGGACTGGAACAACATCCATCAAGCGGTCGATGCATCTTTAGCACGCCTCCAAATAGACACTATCGACCTTTATCAAATCCATTGGCCTGACCGTAATACCAATTTCTTTGGTGAACTGTTTTACGATCAACAAGAGCATGAGCATCAAACGCCGATACTTGAAACCCTAGAAGCGCTCGCCGAAGTGATCCGCCAAGGTAAAGTTCGCTATATCGGGGTGTCGAACGAAACGCCTTGGGGGTTGATGAAATACCTGCAACTCGCCGAAAAACATGGCTTGCCGCGTATTGTGAGTGTGCAAAATCCCTATAACTTGCTTAATCGCAGTTTCGAAGTCGGCATGAGCGAAATCAGTCACCGCGAAAACTTGCCATTACTGGCCTATTCGCCACTGGCCTTTGGCGCCTTGACGGGAAAATATTGCAACGACCAATGGCCTGAAGGCGCGCGCCTGACCTTGTTTAAGCGTTTCGCCCGCTATACAGGTTCGCAAATGGCTCTGGAGGCTACAAAAGCCTATGTCGATTTGGCCCGCGAGTTCAAGCTCACGCCCGCACAAATGGCGTTAGCTTTTGTTAACTCACGTAAGTTTGTCGGCTCCAATATCATAGGCGCTACCGACTTATATCAACTGAAAGAAAACATCGACAGTTTAAAAGTCACCTTATCACCAGAGCTATTAGTGCGATTAAACCAACTGTCCGATCAATTTAGATTACCTTGTCCTTAGCCCCTTGGCTTAGTCGGCGAGTTGTTTGAATGACTGACCAATAGCATCGGGTCAAATCCCCCTGATGCTATTGATTTCAAATAGCTTTAGAGGCATAACTTTTTACCTTTATATCACCTCATCAATGCGCTCTCTCCTCCATTCAATCAAAAGCTACCTATTACTTAGTCTTCTTTATCTTATCCCTCCGGCTTAGCAAAAGGTCATCGTCTTCAGCTCCACGAGCTCACCAGCGCCAGGCTATGCGAGAAGGCTGCAATACATGGTCTAGGTTACATTCGGATACAGAGTCCTTTTAAGAAGTGAAATATAGTGGCATCACAGTCACTAGACAGATGTCTTAAGGATAAAAAATGAAAAAACTTTGCTTTGTAATCACAAGTGTTTTGATGTCAAGCCACGCTCTTGCTGAAAGCAATACCTACATTCGTAACGGTAATATCTATAGTCATCAAGATCAGTTCTTTGCTGGCGCAGGTGTTGCTACTGGTAGTCAGTTTTATAAGGGTCAAGATCACCAGACAGGTGCCTATCTCAATGGCGGCTACCACGGTGAAGACTTCAACGCCGATCTGTCCGGCATCAACTACCGCTTTTTAGGCACGAACGATAGTGCCGTTAATTTCAGTATCTTTGCCGTTGCCAATCCTGGCTTTGATGCCGATGATGCGGATATTTTAACGGGCATGAAGGATCGCAAGTTCAGTGGCGATCTGGGTTTAAACGCCGACATTCATTTAGGAAATGGCACGCTATCAACTAAATTCCAACACGATGTCACCAATATTTATGATGGTTTTCAGGCTGATATCACCTATTACCATCCAATAAATGTAGGCTTCGGTGATCTGGTGCCTTATGCAGGTGTGCACTACTTCAGTAAAGACTTCGCAAACTACTACACAGGTGTGACGTCATCTGAAGCTACGGCGCAGCGCCCTGCCTATCAAGCCGACGGCACCTTTGCATATAAGCTAGGCTACGCTTTGGTTATTCCAGTCACTAAGCATTTAGATATTACTCAAGCCACAGGTTACTCGCACATAGGTGCCAACATGGCAGACTCTCCGCTCATAGACAGTAACAACCAGTGGATTACTACCCTTGGCGTGAACTATAGCTTCTAAACAACCTGACGAGACAAGACCATGACACTTATCAGAAAAACGTTTTTATGTGCTGGATTAGCTCTGATGCTTTCAGCTTGTGCCACTTCCTACGATACCGAAAAGCAATTTTGGTCTTTCGGTAAAGGATTTGAAACCGCACAGATTGCACCCGATAGCTGGCAGATAAGCTTTGTTGGCAATACCAACACTGACCGCGCATTGGCCCGAAAGTACGTCATGCGTAAGTCAGCAGAGTTATGCAAACAAGCGGGTTATAACTACTTCACTTTTACTCACGAACAAACCGATCGTGATGCAATTGGCCAGTTTGGAGTAGGAGCAAGCGCGAGTAAGGATATCTTGTGGGGGAGTTCGACGATGAATCAAGAAACCTCTGTCATGGTCGAAGTCACAGGTTTACATAGCAAGCCAGAAAATGCGAGTTCCCGCATCTATGAAACAGATTACATACTTAACAATGTCAATGTGAAAAGTTAATTGCTCATCAAAAATGCACCAGTCTAGATTCTCGTTAGGCATCAAGGCTGGTGCGTTTTATTTATAAATCCCCCTGTTCTGCACCAATTCGTTAGGCACTCATTCGTATAGTGAGTTGAGTCATTCTGCCTCTATCTCTAAATCAACTCAGCAGATTAGATGACGCAGATTTAGCCGCATTGCTCGCTTCAGCTCATGTTAAAGAAACAGACAAAAACGACTCAAACCTCGCATTACACCAATCGTATTAAACCCCAACGTTAAACTTCAGCCTTGAATTTTAGTGACATGCGAGCCCCACCCAAGTCAGGAGCACGGCCAATACGTAATGGGGAACCCATCCAACAACCAATTCTATCGACAATCGCCAGACCCATGCCATGACCGGAATTTCCGCGGCTATGCTGACCACGCACAAAAGGTTTAATCACTTGAGCAGATTCCTGTTCATCTATGCCAGGGCCATCATCGTCAACGTGTAACCACGCAATCCCATCTTCCAATGCCAACATCAACCGGATATTGGCACGGCCAAAACGCAGCGCATTACTGAGCAAGTTATTCACCTGCATTGACAAGTACTTTGGATCTGCTTTGATGTTCAACGGTATTGGGCAGGTGATGAGTTCCACTGAAAACCCTGGGTATACTTGGCCTTGATACTTTTCCAGCAACCAAGTATTAAGCTCAATAGGTTGCCAATCAGGTTGGATATTCGCCTCATCGAGACGGGCATAGCTGAGCAGTGTCATGACCAACTCTTCCATAGTGTCCAGATCGCGGTTCAATCGTTGGAAATACTTCACCCTAAGCTGTTCGCTTTGGGTTTCTTCTAACGCCGCAATACCAAATCGCAGCCGCGCAATCGGAGTTTTTAAATCATGGGAAACTGCCCGACTAAGCAATTTATTGTCATCGATTAATTGCTGGATGCGATCTGCCATACGGTTGAATTCGCTTTCTATTGTGCCTATGTAGGACGCTTTACTGACCACAATTCGCTGCTGTAATTCTCCCATACCAAATGCTTGAGTCACCTTACTGAGATTAACCAGTTGGCGGATTAAAGGAGACACCCACACCAACAAAATCACCACCACACCGCCATAAAAAAGCATGGTATACAGCTTGTTCGCGTTAAAACTCACATCGGCTGGCGTCACTATCTGGGTATTGATATTCAGCACCTGACCCGTTTTAGGCAATAAATAGTGCAAAGAGATGCCATCATCGGACTCCAGCAATAATGATTCCCCTGAATAAAACTCTGTCTTTAGGGCTGAGGGTAAGACAAAATCTGCTTCATTCACCAAAGACAATTGATCTGCATTTCGCTGATTCCAGTTGTCTATAAACGCATTATTAGGGGCGGGATCGTTATCTAACGTTTGCGCCAGTGAACCGCCCAGCAGTTTTAATGCCGCGAGGTGAGTTGCTGGGCTAGGCGTTTCATTATCAGGATCAATAAGTGTTGCAAACTCACTTATCGACCAGCCTAGGCTGGCAATGGCCACCAGCACGACCAGCACCAGAGAAGTCATTAACTTCTTCATAAAGCTTGCTCGGCCTCATCGCGGCAAAACAAATATCCCTTGCCACGAATGGTTTTGACTTTATAGGGCTGACTCAACGCTTCCTGCAACTTCTTGCGTAAGCGCGATATGCGAATATCCACCGAGCGGTCTAGGCCATCGTATTCAATGCCCCGCAGTTGAGCCACCAATTCATTGCGACTCACTATCGTGCCCGCCTTCAATGCCAGCAGCCACAAAACATCAAACTCATTGGCATTCAAATCCAGCGGCTGTTTATCAATGGTGACTGACTTTGCCGTCGCATTTAACACTAAAGAATCAAACACTAATTGCTGCTTTTGCTCCTCATCACTCACTCGGCGTAACAGGGCCTTTATCCGCGCTAACAGCACCTGTGGTCGAATCGGCTTAGTGAGGTAATCATCAGCACCGGCATCTAACCCGCGGATTTCATCGCCGTCCTCAACGCAAGCGGTCATAAATAAAATGGGCCCAGTATAAAATGCCCTGGCCTCCTTACACACATCGAAGCCATTCTTAACGGGCATCATCACGTCGAGTAGCACTAAGTCAGGTATCTCATCGGCTATCATCTCTAAGGCGAAGTCGCCTTGGCTGGCAACCGTCACCCCGTAACCGTGATCCAGTAAATAATCACTGATCCACTCTGCCAGTGAGGTATCGTCCTCTACGACTAAGATATGCTTTGCAACTGACATATTAGAATAACCTCCAACCGGACTGACTCTGTTTAGGGGCCTTATAAACCCATGTCACGACCACTTTAACTTGCGCGAGCGGTTGCACATCATCATTACGGATAAGACTAAAAGTCGCCGTTTTATCCCCTTCAAAACTATATTGATATTCTTGCAAAGCTTTGCCAGTCCAGCAGGTTAACTGGTGCTGACGGTCTGTCAGTATGAGGCAGTACTCGCCGCTCGCGGGTGTCTGCCATCGGAACAATACATCTTGATAGCAAGTTTGCCCTTTATGCAGTGCAATGCAGCGTTCTGGGGTTGCGGTAAAAATAACGGCATCATCCTGACTCCAAGCCAAAAAAGGCGCGCTCAGCATCACTACCGCTAACAATGGATTAAATCGGTTCATGCCCTCCTCCTAAAATACATAGCTAAGAGAAGCATTAAAATACGATGTATAACTCGCTTGATTGAAGGGACTGTCGGTCACTTCTTGGGATAACACATTGAAGCGATACATAGCCCGAAAGACAAAATTTTCACTCAGCGGATAAGCAACTCCTAACTCCATGCCGTAACTGAAAGAGCTATCCGGCCGATACTCAGGAAAGCGTTCAGTGGCTTCTTCCTTACTGATCCCAAAAAGATAGCGATTCAAGGTGGCAGATGAGTAACCTACGCTCCCCAATACGTGAAAATTCCAATTACGAACCTGCCAGGACTTACCCAATCTTGCAGAACTTTGAATACCTTGATCATCATAATAATCAGATACTAACCTATACTGAAAAACATAGTTATCGCCCCAATAACGTGTGGCACGAAAACCGGCACCAACATAGAGAGAATCTTCCGATAGTAGATAAGCATTGCGGCCAGCTTCATCCAGCGTACTGGGATCCACATCAGGACGGGACCATGAACCTTGCAAGTTAGCCAATAGCAGTTCTAATGACCAATCCTCTGAGCTCCAAAGATTAAATCCCAAATTAATGCCATCTTGAGATTGATGGATCATCTCAACAAACAGCCCTTTGTACTGGTACATGCCACTGACTAACAGCGACAACTGTGCAGAACCTGAATCCGTTTGCCGAACATCGACTTGATTAATTCCGTAAACACTCATGCCCAGCTCAAAATCACCGCCGTCTGCAAGGCGATTAGCTCCTCCAGTAACACTGCTCGCAATATCTGATGCTGCAGCGGTTCTAGGAAGAATGCTCAGCGTTAACACAAGAAGCCAAAGAATACGCATGCCCATTTAATTCACATTTTTAGTCGTTATTTAGCGCTACATATTACAACAGTTTGTTGCAAGTCACTGCACAACCAGTATCATTTTTACGGCAATTGTGTGTCGGATAACAAGAGAGACCTATATCCCAAACAACTTGAATCTTGCATCTTCAAATTGTTTGGGGATACACACACCTCACATTGAGTTAAGGCACAAATGAGGCTCAAGCTAAGATGAAGTGGCGCAGTTAAGTTAACCGCTGTCAGTCGTTGGCACACTGAATTATGGGCAAATACATTTAAACAACTCGCACCTTAAACTGCTGCATCGTTTCCCTCAATGAATTCGCCTGCTTAGACAGTGACTCGCTGGCTTTAGCTGTTTCGTTAGCGCTGCTGAGTACCAATTCACCCGAATCACGAATCGCATTAATGCGCTCACTAATATCTTCGGCGGTCACGGCTTGCTCCTCACTGGCGGTCGCGACTTGAGTATTAGCCTGAGTCAGTTCAGTCAACGCATCTAAAATCTCAAATAAGTGTTGCTTGGCTTGATTAACGAGCAGTGATGACTCACTGATTTGCTTATCGTTATTGGCGAAGGATTCGACTGAGGATTTAGCATCTTTCACGAGTGTTTGGATAAGATCGCTGATCTCCTGCGTGGCCGTTTGACTGCGCGTTGCCAATGCCCGCACTTCTTCGGCAACGACAGCAAAACCACGACCTTGATCTCCCGCCCGCGCCGCTTCAATCGATGCATTCAAAGCTAATAAGTTCGTCTGCCCCGCTATCGCATCGACCACAGAAACAAAGTTGAGGATTTTTCCAGTACTCGCTTGAACCTGTTGAATAAGTTGATTCGAATACTGGGCGCTGGCAACCAACTGCTTCGATATTTTTTCGCTCGCATCGACAACTTCACAACTTTCTTTCACTTTATGCTCGGCTTGTCCCGCTGAGTAAGAAGCGGTTTCTGCACTACTCGCCACTTCAGTGATCGTTGCTGCCATTTGGGTCATAGAGGCGGCGACTTGGTCGGTGTTATCCTGCTGCCTCAACATGGCCTCACGATTATTCTCGGCCACCGCATTAAGCTCAGTCACCATAGAGGCAATTTCTTCACTTCGAGCAATCACTTGGCCAACAGTTTTACTTAAGGTCCACGCCATTTGATTCATACTGACGGTAAGTTCGCCCAGTTCATCCTTAGAATCGACGCGCAGCTCTTGGTTAAAGTTACCCTGTTCCATCTTAGCGGCAGAATTACGTAACCGATTGATAGATTTGACCATGTATTGACTGCAAGCGATGCCAATCAATAAGCCTATGACTAAAGATACTATCGAAATAATCGTTAAGCCATAAATCGCCCTGAGTTCTTCTTCCTCAGTCACAGAAACCGCAGTTTGGGTCATTTGCTCTAAACGCTCAACGAATTGCCTCAGCTCAGTATTAAATTCATTTTGCGCAATCTCTAAAGATTCAACCCGCTTAGCCAAGGCTGCAGGTTCTTCTTTTTGCTGTATTCCAGTAATCACAGTGGCAAGCAGGGCTTCATAATTACCAAAACGTTGAATAATAGTGCCAATCTCTTGATTTAACTGCTGAGTTTTTTCATGTAATTGCGGATTTTCAGCCTCTTTTAATGCCTCATTGAGCATAGACTGAGTCGAGAGTAACTCCTTGCTAATGTCTTCATTGTGCCTGATAACATCCGCAATAAAAGCCACTAAAATTTGCTGGCTCGATGCGGTTTCAATGTCCGCGGCACGAAACGCTTTTTCTAAAATGACAGAGCTTTCAAGCTGCTTAATGGTGACGTCAGTTGATAATCTCACTAACGGAAGATTCTCTTCTGCAATGGCTTGAATTTCCTCCGATACACGCTGCATCTTCAACAAACTAAATCCAGACAAAATCAAGATCAGCACTAACATCACCCCAACGAGGGCGATCATCTTATGTTTAATCCGTAAGTCTTTTAAAAGCTTCACCATAAAACTACTCTCCAGCAAACACTGACAACGAAGGACGTCCAATTTAGAATAGTCGGAGTTTTAACTTTAGGTGGATGAATTAAGCGTAAAGTATTAGCTGAATTTAAAAGAAAAACTTAAACATTAGAAAAATCGCATCATAGCTAAGCTCAATGATGCGTTAGAGTCTAAAACCGTTTAAGGCGTGCGAAATATCTATTAGGCAACAGTTTGAACAGACCTTAGTGAAATTAGGCATTCAATACCACTGTCCGATAACAACACCTCAACAAACCGCTAAGACTTGCATTCACATGGCAGATCACAGAAGATCCCATGGCCTTTTTCATTGCCCTTAGCCTCGCCCATGACTCAACCTGCATCACCTACGCCAAATACTGTGACTAACACAGCGACGAATACTGTTACCTCACATCCTTCGGCAAGTGCCTCTCCTGATGCCACAGCGGTTCTTTGTTCATTAGAAGCAGAGCAGCGCAATGCTAAAATTAGGTCGCAATTCCCAGCGTTAAATCAACTGCTTGATGTCTATCCCTTGTGTTATCTCGACACCGCAGCCACCAGCCAGAAACCGCAAATGGTGTTAGATGCCATGGCGCAGTTTTACGCTAACGACAATGCGAATGTACACCGTGCAGCGCATCAGTTATCAGCGCGTTCGACCTTAAGCTATGAGAAAGTGCGCGATCAGTTGCAGCAATTTTTGAAGGCAAAACGCCGCGAAGAAATCATTTTTACCCACGGCACCACAGAATCAATCAACTTAGTCGCCTTTGGACTCACTGCACACGTAAACGCAGGCGATGTAATATTAATCGACGCAGCCGCTCACCACGCCAATATCGTGCCTTGGCAGGAACTGGCGAAACGCACAGGGGCAATCATTAAACCAACCCCGCTCTGTCAGGATTGCCGCTTAGATATCAACGCCTATAAAACCTTGCTCGAGTTAAAGCCTAAAATCGTCGCCCTGTGCCATGTTTCCAACGCCCTAGGTACAGTCAATCCCGTGGCTCAGCTAGTGCAGTTAGCGAAAAAACAAGGTGCCATCACCTTAGTTGATGGTGCGCAGGCAGTGGCGCATTTAACGCTGGATGTGACTGAAATCGATTGTGATTTTTACGTCTTCTCGGGGCATAAAATGTATGGTCCCACTGGTGTTGGCGTACTTTACGGCCGTTTCGACGCGTTAGATAGTCTCGCGCCACTATTAACTGGCGGCGAGATGATTAAACGCGTGAGTTTTGAAGCGACAGAATTTGGCAACCTGCCGAATCGCTTAGAAGCGGGCACGCCGCCGATTGCTGAAGTCATAGGTTTGGGTGCGGCCATTACATTTTTACAAACCGAACTCATGCCGCAGGTTCAAGCTTATGAAGCTGAACTAGTTAACTATTTACAAAACCAATTGCGCGCGCTCGGTGAAGTGCATTTATACGGCGCCTTTGATGACAATATCGGTGTAGTCGCGTTTAATCTTGCCGGTGAACATCACCAAGATGTAGGCATTTTGCTGGACCAACAAGGGGTTGCCGTTCGTTGTGGCCATCATTGTGCCATGCCATTAATGCAGAGCCTGAATCTTAAGGGCTGTTGCCGCGCCTCTATCGGTATCTACACCAATAAAGACGATATCGACCGCTTTATTGCCGCGTTAGCCTCGGTAAAAGACTTGCTGCTGTAATCCAGCATTTAGCCACTGCTCTACCCAACTCATACGATGCTCAAAATAAGTTAGATAGGATTTAGCCCTATGACAGATTCAATCATGCCTATGCCAAATGAGGCCGATTTTCACTATTTAGTGCAAGATGCCAAAACCTTACTGGCGCGTTTTACCAATGCCCCTAACTGGCAGGAAAGATATCGCCAAATTATGTTGTTAGGGAAAGACTTACCAAGTTTAAGCCCTGAGCTTCGCATCGAGGCCGCTCAAGTAAAAGGCTGCGAAAGTGATGCGTGGATTTATCATCTAGAACAGGCTGGCAGGCACTATTATTTAGCCGACAGCGATGCCCGCATCGTTAAGGGATTGATCGGATTATTGCTTGGTGCCTGCCATGGCAAAAGCCGCGCTGAAATCCAAGCATTTGATCCTACAGCTTACTTCAAACAATTGGGCCTAGAAGGTCAGCTCAGCCCATCGCGCACTAACGGCCTTAACTCACTGGCAAAAGCAATGGTTGAAGCCACTCGATAATCATAACCCGAGGGTTTTCATTTACTGCGACAAGCAATAATTGAAACCACTCGGCAACAACAAATAATCACAACTCTAGCTCAGGGGCAAAGGCCAAAAAAGGGATTTAATCAAAGACTTCTACGCCCTAAAAAGGTATAAAGAAGTTACATTTGCGTTATTGATAGGAACCGAGCATGCCCATCAAGGCAGTCAATCACTACCGTCGTACACTCCTTAAAGGTCTTGGCGCAGCAACTCTGTTAAGTCCACTCGCCAGTTTACCTAGCTTTGCCGCCGCACAGAGGCGGATATATGTCGATGGTTTATCTTTCCTTCCCGATGACTTAAGTGATGTAACTGCCGCTAAGCTCGATGCCTATCTTTGCGATATTTCGGCTATTGAGACCATAGAACAAGCCGATGGCACTCAAAACTACAAACGCACTTATAAAGCTTGCATGGAAAGCATTAAGCAGGCCGCTAAACGGGTAAGTGATCATCCCGATATTTTGTTGCAAGGCCTGAGGGGGCAAGATATTCAACGTGCCCGCGACAGCCAACGCACTGCGGTATACTTTCAAATCCAAGGCGCAGATTGTGTCGAAGAAGACAGTGAAGCTAACCAGTGGGCGCGGGTAGATGAGTTTCATCAACAAGGGCTACGCGTACTGCAACTCACCCACCATTACGGCAATACCTTTGCCGGCGGCGCCTTAGATAATGATGCCAGTGGCGGACTCAATAAACCACTCACGGCCCACGGGCACGAACTTATCGCCAAACTCAATCACGCCAATATCTTAGTCGATGTGAGTCACTCCAGCGCTAAAACCGCTTTAGATGTCGCAAAAATCACTAAATCACCCATAGTGCAAAGCCACGGCGCGGCGCGCGGCATAGTAAACCATGCCCGTTGTTCCCCCGATGAAGTGATCCGCGCCATCGGCGATAGCGGCGGCGTATTCGGCGTATTTATGATGAGTTTCTGGCTTACCAATAATGCCGTGCCCACGATTGATGATTATATTCGCCAACTGGAATACGTTATGCGTGTTGGTGGAGTGGACTGCGTGGCAATCGCGAATGACTTCCCGCTCCGAGGCCAAGAAAACCTACTGGCACTCGGCAATGACAACGCCAAAGGCATTAAAGAATATCAAGAATGGTGGTACAGCCTGAGGGCGAAAGGCGTGCTAGGTTTTGATGCAGAGCCAAGGCATGTAGTAATCCCCGAGCTGAATCATATCGATCGCATGAGCCGTATCGACGATGCCTTAGCCAAGGCACGCTTTAAATCTACTGACCGCGACCGTTTTATGGGTGGTAACTGGCAAAGAGTGCTCAACAAAGTGCTACTGTAAATGCCATTGTTTTATCGTCATGTTTAATTTACTTTGTCGATAAATTTACTGGCTTATCAGCTTGTTTCAGTCTTGGATATTCTATGCTGACCACTCTCGCTATTTTCAATTATCGCTCTCTGCGTGAAATCGTCTTACCCCTAGGGCAACTCAATTTGATCACTGGGGCGAATGGCAGTGGTAAATCGAATCTATACAAGGCGCTACGTTTACTCGCACAAACGGCGCAAGGCGGCGTTGTCAATGCTTTAGCCCAAGAAGGCGGACTCGACTCCAGCTTTTGGGCGGGACCAGAAAACCCCACCAAAAGTATGCTAGCGGGCGACACCGCCATTGAAGCCACCGTCAGGCAAGCGCCAAAACGCCTAAAGCTTGGGTTTGCTGGCGAAGATTTTAGCTATCTTATTGAACTCGGTTTACCCAAACCCGACGCCACCACGCTGTTTGGCTTAGATCCACAAATCAAGCGCGAAGCCATTTGGAACGGGCCTAAGTATCGACCCTCAACGGTATTGGTTGAGCGCCGTGGTCCTATGGTAAAGAGTCGCAGTGCTGACGGACAAGGCTGGATAACCTTAGGCGCACACCTGCAAACCGGCGACAGTATTTTTACCGAACTTGCCGATCCAGAGCGCAGCCCTGAAGTGCTCAAGCTTCGCGATAGTATCCGCGCATGGCGCTTTTACGATCACTTCAGAACCGATGCAGAAGCGCCAGCCCGTCGTCCACAATTAGGTACAGCCACGCCAGTATTGCACCACGATGGGCGCGACCTTGCATCAGCAATTCAAACCATTTTTGAGATAGGTGATAAAACGGCTTTTGATCATGCGGTAAGCGATGCGTTTCCCGGTGCTAAAGTTCGCATTGAACCCCAAGCGGGCGGTATTTTAGTACTCGCATTTCATCAAAATGGCTTATTAAGGCCACTCAATGCCAGTGAATTGTCGGATGGCACCTTGCGTTATTTGCTGTTAATCGCCGCCCTACTGACCCCTAGGCCGCCAGAGCTTATGGTGTTAAATGAGCCAGAAACTAGCCTACATCCCGACTTATTACCTGCGCTTGCACGCTTAATCGCGAAGGTATCGGAAGAGTGCCAGTTGTGGGTGGTTTCCCATGCTAATCGGCTTATTAATGCCTTAAGCCAATTTGAACACTGCAATACCTTGGCCTTAGACAAAACCTTAGGCCAAACGCAGATCCAAGGCCAAGACTTACTCAATACGCCCAGTTGGCTATGGCAGAATCGTTAACCTATAGCCTTAACCCTAATCAATCGTAAAATACCGCGAGCCATAGGGTTTCTGAACTTATAGAAGTCGAAGCGACTCGATGTTTTTGATGGGGCGAAATCGTTAAATAGTCACCTGGAGTTAGCGTAACGGGTTCACCTTGTTCAAATTCGAGTGTCGCCTCGCCTTTAAGTAACATCACCCATTCATACTGAGTTTGATCGTACCATTGAGCTTCGGGTAGATACCCAAACCACCTGAAGATGCAGGATTCAGCGGGCTGATGTTAACTGAATGGTAACGCACTTTAAGTAAGGCCATTAATTGCTCCTGCATTAATGGCATTCACGCCATATATGGACCCATCCGGTTTGCAAGACATTCGATAGCGATTATGAGAAGAGTTCATTGCACCCATATATTCGGCCTGTTATTGAGGTATGCCTCTGGCCCTGATGGATATCTGCTTCTACTGTCCTTATCATCCTTGCGGCTTCATTATGAGCCTATGGCGAGCTAAGGTTTTCAGTAGATCAGTCTGACTGTCTCATCATCAAATCAATTGTCATAGCAACTTGCTGGTTGATTAATTATTAA